>DAOSCC010000050.1:0-12071 GCA_035361135.1 Clostridiales bacterium
ATTGATGATGCCGATGGAGACCTTTTTCCCGCCACGCTTCCTGACAGTCTCGAAAACGAAATCCATCAAAGCCCTGCCTATACCCCTGTGCCTGTACTCAGGCAGCACCGCGAGCCTTTCCATGTACCATCGATCGTCATCTGCTCTTTCTATCGCAACGAATCCGACCCGCTGCCAATCCAGGTATGCACCATACATACTGACTCCTTTCACTTTCATTTGTTCGAGGGAATCAGCTTCTGCAAATGCAGGATTGGTCGGGGCATTCTCTCTGGTTATCCTGAACTCTTCCGCCACTGTTGCGAAAGAGTTTCTGATAACGGACGCCCATTCCTCAAACTCATCATTTACTTCTCTGATTTCGATATCCA
This sequence comes from Clostridiales bacterium, assembly GCA_035361135.1. Taxonomy (GTDB): domain Bacteria; phylum Bacillota; class Clostridia; order Acetivibrionales; family DTU013; genus DTU013. The sequence goes on from DAOSCC010000050.1 coordinate 372, forward strand.
TGTTACACCCCTGTACCTATTAGCTGCACAGTTGCCAGCGCAAGTATGTTATTCAATTACTACATTAAATATAAGTTTATGTCAACACTCATTATTTCTTCCAGGTGTTCGAGCAGATATGTCCCTGATCATGGCCGCCTTAATGCAATTGCAACCGGATTGTCGAAGATCCATGAAAGAAAGTGATCAAGGAAGGGAAATGTGCAGAGGCAAATATATCCCTGCAATATGAGATTTGCCTTGGATTATGCGTTATAAAACCAATCATGCAGATATCCCGGATACATATCCATAATGCTCATATTTCCGGACAGGTTATGGCAAACTCAGCCGCCAGCCAGTATTTGTCGTACTTGCCGTCGCCTTTGCTGAATATAACGTCTTTCAATATCCGGTATTCACCTTCATTGAGAGTGCCATAAGGCAAATCCCACCTGACCGTCCATTCACTTTTGCTGCCGGGCTCCAGATTGTAACCGATCAGAATGAACCCGAAATTGCCTTCAAAAGTATACTGGAGTTTGTACCACTTGCCCTCGATCTTTTTCTCCAGGATAAAGTCCTCCCCGTAGATATACGTTTTTTCAGAGGTATTTTCCAGTATGACGGTCAGCCCCGTCGGCGAGACCGTTCCTTCCTTGATGGTCATGGAAACGCCTTCAAGATCATTGACCGTCTCGTGCGGTGAGGGCCAGGGTACAACGGCAACAGCGCTGTCGGACGCTTCTTCGCCGTCCCGATCGCCGTTTCGGCCAGCCTGTTCAGGATTTTCTCCGGCTTTGCCCGCGCTTTCCTCCTGCATGCCTGTGTTTTCTGCTGGTCCGCTTATATTTTCATCCGGCTTGCCGATGTTATCTCCATGGTCAGCCTGGCCCTGGTCAGGCTGATCGCCGTTAACAGTACCATCTGCCGGTACTCTTATATCCTGCGGATCTTTGAAAGCGGCCGTTTCCTCCGGGACGTTATTCGTGCCGGCGGCACATCCTGCTGCCAACAGCATGCTGGCTACCAGGCAAATCAAAAAACATGGTTTTTTCACACGATCACCCCTATGTTTTTTGACTTGTTTAAATACAAAAAGGTTCTGTTATTACCATATGCTCCCTGGCTGTAAAACCTGCGGATCACATCTGCTTCCTTGCGGTTCCGTATTCATCGTCCAGCTTGAAATACGGGCAGTTGTCGTAAGACCTTTGCAGGTATCTCGCATATTCATCTTCATCGAGATCCACGGTGCATACATAACTGCAATATTCATCGTCATAAACATAATTCACGCAATGTTCGCAGTTCGATACTTTCTTCATGGCGACCCACCTCCATGGCGAACCTGGATTTCAGATCAAAAGGCACCTACTTCCTGTTAATAAGTATCAGGCCGACGATGCAGAAGACAGAACCAATGACCTTGGACAGTTCAAACTTCTCGTGATACAGTATTATCCCTATCGGGATCAGTACAAGGGCAAGCAGGATGTTGGCTACAAGCGATCCGACGCTTATGTTCCAGCCTGCCCTGTATGCCAGGAGATAACCGAGTTCCAGCCCTACGATGGAGATACCCAGTACTATGCTGGTCCAGTTTAGCTGTTTTATCGATTCGATAAGGCCTTTTTCCGGTTTGTAAAAGATAAGCGTCACTGCTGTCATTATGATCGCCGTGGCATATGTCACCAGAAGGGCAACAAACGGATTCACCCGCTCAGGTGTCGACTTCTGGCAGATATGATACATGGTGTTCGACGCGACGATCATGATTATCGAGAATACATACAAAAACATATGATCAACTGCCTCGCTTTAATGTCATTTTACCCTGCACAGGCTTTTCCTGCTGGTTTATCCAAAATTACATGTTGCTGTATTTTTATTATATCAGAATACTCCATTCGGCAGAATACGCCGGAATCAGCACAATTCATCCCCTGAACCGGCTTTGCGTGCTTTTTTGTACCTTTCGCCGTCCTTTTTGGTCAGCGTTATATCTTCAATGCCATCCTTCGTGCAGGCCCTCAGTATTATGTGGCCACCGCGCACCTGCGGGTGCCGCAGGATCCTCATGCCGGCATTACCGCACGCCTCACGTACGAATGCCATATAAGTGAATTTTTCATCTTCAAACGGCGCTTCTCCGCCCTTCATCTGACGATGCAGCCGGCTTCTGGCCACACGGCATGTGAAGTGGCACCAGTCATCTGCTTCCATCGGGCAGTCGGCAGAATGAGGACACGGCGCCGCGATAAACGCCCCCTGCCCTGCGAGCATGCCGCGCACTTCCTTCAGATGTGAAAAACCTGCAGGCGTCCCCGGTTCGACCAGGAGCAGTATCATTCCCGCTGATTCCCACAGTTTCCGGGCTGCCCGCTTCCTTGCATCCCCGGTCATCTCGTTGAGGACATATGATGCGATGACCAGATCGGCCTTCCACGGGATTTCACCTGTTTCCAGGTCATGTTCGATCCATTTCGTTTCACGCAGCACGCGGGGCCCATCCTCCATGAGCCTGGCGCCCAATGTACGCATCGCCATTTCTCGTTCAAGGCATATAATACTTTCAAGGTCCATCAAACCGGCAGCCGCCCATGAAGCGGCGCCTGTCCCCGCCCCGGCATCAAGCAGCGTGCGGGGCCGGCAGTCAACGCATGCAAGTGTCTTTTCCAGTGCCGTGCGGACCGCTCCGTATGTTGCCGGCATCCTTGATATGGCATATGACAAAGCCTCGCTGTCATTCGTAAGCAGACGTTCCCCGGTACCGCCCCGGGTCCTGTACCTGAAGCTTATATTCCGGGAATCGCGGACAAGCTGTCCGTGGTTTATGCCCTGCAGCTGCCGTTCCAGCGCCGCCCGCAGTTCAAAAGGTATTTCCATATGTCTGCATCACCTGTTGTGAAAATCCTGATCTATTGCGTAAATCCTGTTCTCATTCATCGTAGTCGTGATCTATTCTCCGTCATAATAACCGACCTGGGAATACGGAAAGCGAAACGCCTTTTTTTACGGCAATGATTACGCCGATCGCCAGCATTACTGACAATATCGCTGCTGAACAACAGTGTCGGACAGCAATGTCCTGTCGATACAGAGGAACACGGCTTTCCTGGCAGCATATCCGGTGACCTGTATGAACGTCAACCCGATGACTATTTTGGCCAAAACCTTTAGCCTGTCACTCATAACAATCCCCCGTGGAACCACGTTATAAAAATTGGGTAAATCTTCAGCCATATAAAATTCATGATTCAGTACAGACTCCACTTCATCAGTTTTTCTTTGGATGTGTAACCGATCATTACCTTCAGCTTATCTTTGGCGCAAACAGGTTCAAGCATATATACGGTCAGCCTGAAGTGGCCTTCCAGTACGATGGTTTCCTCGTTGTCGGACACGAGTATCATCGGCGGGAATGCTGCCCCATCCAGCAAAGCCTTTGCTCCGGCGAGGAAACCGTCATTGCTTACGCCAAATATCTCAACGCCATTTCTGATGTTAACAGCAGCATCCTTTGCCAGCCTCGAACCTCCTGACAACTCCACCCAATAATCATAATCGATATATTTGACTTTCTCCAGTTCGCTTGCCGTCACGTATGCCCAGATCCAGCGGACATCTTCCGGGAAACCTTCGAATATCTCCCTGTCTTCCCCGTATCCCCTGAACCTGGCCAATACCTTTCTTCTCAGGACATTTTCACCATCTGAACCAATATCAGGCTCAAGTATTACAGATTCCCGGGCGCCAAAACCGGACAGAGCCTGTAAAATCTCGTCCCTATACCGCTCCGACCTGATCTCGGTCTGCAAAAACAACGCGATCATCTCATTTTCCGATGACTCGCATATATATTCCATTAAGCTGCCCCCTGTTATCTGGTTTAATTTTGATGCAGTGCTGCATCACTGTTCCGGTCTCTGACATTCAGGACAGTAATAGATATTGCCTCCAAGGTATGCTTCCCGGACTAAGTCTTGCTTTCAGGCAGTTCGATCATATAAGCCCGTCCTTTCTGTACTCAGGTGAGTTGATAAGCACCTCCTGAGGCTGCCAGGTTTCAGGCAGCATTTTCAACAGGGATGCCATATGATCATTTCTTTCTTTTTTTGTACACTATAAAACCGACAACCGCTATAAGCAGAACGATCACTGCAAGAGCAATGTAAAAAAAGCCGCCTGACGATACATATATTGCCGTCGGCCCGTCCGCTCCCCCAATGATGCCTATATCCACCTTATTATCCCTCCAGTTCATCCTGTTTCGATCCATTTATCTCGCTGAGCCTGTTCCCGAACTGGTCTATGTGCCATTTCAGGTGACGGTAGTAATCCTTGACCAGGAAACCGAGCGTGGACTCTCTCTCACCGGCCTTCCACACGTTATCTGCTGCTTTGTCGTCCATGCAGCCGATGACGTTCAGCAGTATACGGTTGTAATTATACCAAAGCGCTATGAGCTCCTTCCAGTCCATCTCATTGTATTTCTGCACTCTTACCCATGATTCTGCTTCATATGGCGGGAAATTGACCAGATCCCCAAACTGGAGCCTGACAAAACGCTGATGGTTGTTTGACGCTGAATCGATCAGATGGCCTATGATCTCCTTCAGCGACCATTTGTCTTCGGACAGCCTGATGCCTGTTATTTCGCCGGGAATCCCGGCAAGCTTGTCGTTGAACGACTCGACGACGCTCCTGAATTCTTCTGTAATCATAATACCGACCCCCAAATCACATTTGAAATTATTAAGTGTTAAGGACGAACGTTCATGCAGAATACTGCTGCCACATTTTGTATTTTACGCACCCGCATTTACTTCACAAACCTGCATACATATCCTGAAGTTCCACAGCCCGAGCATCTGAGCGGCCAATCATTATAATTATATACTCTTGTTAATCTTTTCTCCAGTTCTTTCCTGAATTCGGTCCGAAAGATACCTGGCCGCATGAAACGGATGATCTCTTCAGTGACATTAGCATTTCGGTTTTCTCACTCAAAAACACTACTCCCAACTTTCAAATAAATTCTGTAGAAGATAATGCATGTAGAAAGCACATATGGAAACATTGAAGATATCAGTAGAACTGATAATTTTCATCCGGGTCTTCGTCAAGGGGACGGTATTTTGAATAGACCTCGATATCATTCCCTTCCGGGTCTCTGAATTCAAGGACCCAGTTGTCCCCTATACGGGTAAGCGGAAATACTATCTGTGCCTGCAATTCATCGAGTTTTTTCATCAAGGCCCTGATATCATTCACTTCAAAACTCGGCAGGCAATTATGCCCGAACACAACACGGCTGTCATTTGCAGCCTGGTAGTCAAACAGCCAGAACCTTATGCCATTGATGACAAACAACGAACCATTGTCTTCGACCTTCTGATCCAGCAACTGCTCGTAGAAGCTGACTGCCCGTTTCAGATCCTTAACACAAAGATAGAATGAGTTGAGTTTGATTTTGTAATCCATATACCCCCCAATAAGTGCCGAACCTGGCATGTCATTTTATCGCCAATATACGCCCAATATACACTGCAAAAACTGACAACAGCATGTCATATATAAATCAGGCAAATGCAGAAGTTCGGGGCAATCGTTATTTTCATTTTACAGTTTTCTGGCCTTGATACAGAAAGAAATGGGGAGCATTTTTGCTTTTCTGGCTTTATCGCTGATATCTCCTTCCGCTTCCATCGTTTCCCTGTCTGTTTGCTCTACCATATGCTCGATCACGAATCCCGCCTGCACAAGGGCGTTGATATACGTTGATATCTTCCGGTTGCACAGGATCACTTCACTTTCGTGGACAGGCATTCTGAAGTATGATTCATCAAAGTAGCTTTTCATAAATACCAGTTTACCGTTTTCGATAACATCCCTGCGTTCGCCGCAGGACCATGCCACGCAGTAATTCAGCGGATGGTGCCAGCTGAAAATGAAAATACCGTCTTTTTTCAGGTAAGACGCAATTTTTCTGAATGTGCCCTGAAGGTCTGTCGTCCAGCCGATCCCATATATCGAATAAACGTAGTCGAAATAGTCCTTCGGGATATCCAGTTCGGCTTCCATAGGCGCACAGATCAGTTTTGCCGTATAACCATGTTCCTTTAAGTAAGCTTCGGCGTTCTCTAATTGCTTGCGGGAGATATCCACGCCCCACAGTTCACCTGCATTCCTGTCTGCGTGGTACTTCAGGGAGTGGCCGCTGCCGCACCCGATCTCCAGCAGTTTTTTGCCGGTAACATCACCAAACAGGTGCAATTCATCTTCTGTCACAAAGTACACTCCATACTCCGGCAGCGCAGTAGTACCGAACCAAAAATCCGCATATGTGTCCCAGTACGATTTGTTTGTCTTAAGTATTTCATCTTTTTGCATAGCATGCGTACCTTCCTTCCGTCGATACATAGGTCTTATATAAATATCACAGCAATTCCATACTGAAACTGTATCCATGCTTCCTGAAACCGATTCCTTCGTAAAACCGGTGCGCCTTTTCCTCTTCAGGTTGCTCGAAAGCGCTGCCTTGTAACAACCTTTTTCCTGCATATCTCTATGGCGCGTTTCATCATGAGTTTGCCTATCCCCCTGCCCTGGAAGCACTCCGAAACGACGACATCCTCTATCAGCCCGGAAGGCATGCCCATGTGTGCCAGATTATCCATTATCGCCAACGCAAATGTCCCAACTATGTTTCCGTCGAGTTCTGCGACATAAACACTGTAGTCGGGGTACCGCCCCATTTTGTCGAATATCCTTTCCGCTTCTTCAATGTCCAGGACCTCTCCGTTGTCCATATCCGGCTGGCTGTACAAAGCCAGGATATACTCAAGGTCCTTCTTTTCAGCTTTACGGATGTTAACATCCATTCAAACCGACCTCACCCATTAAATTTGCTTACTGATTGCACCAAGCTGCATTCCTTTCGTTTTGAAATACTCATAGCCTAAAACACATATTGGTAAGAAGTAAGCGCACCATATCTCCAGCAATACAATCCCAACGGTATCGCTTGTTCCCGCCGAAAATACAGATAACATGGGTATGAAGAAACACGGCACAAAGAAAATACCATGGATCCAAAGCATCCACCTGAATATCCTGTCTTTTCTGCAAACCGGTTCAACGAGAAATGCCATTAAGAACGTGGACAAGGCCATAAATGAATATCCGAGCAGATCATAATTGAAAAACAGGCTTCCGGTGTGTCCAAAACTTATGATAGACAAAGCTTCATTGCTCAATGAAGGATCCAGCCTCACTGTGGTACATTCAGCATAGTACACCAAAAATATAATTGCGGCATATATGACGCAGAACGCTATTCCAGTATATCCGACAGCTTTATTTTCGGTTTTTTTGTTAATTGCTGCTATTGAACACATAAAAGGTATAAAACCTATTGCTATAAAAATACTGGACAGGCAGCTTGCAAACACCCCCTCTGTCACAAGCATCGATACTGCAAATGACAAAACGGCTGCGCCTGTCAATACAGAACCGATTTTACCGGTCAGGGTATTCATTTTCAACCTCCCTGGTTCACAGCATTTTATAAATTCTATTCGTGTTTTTCAATGATACCGATTTCAAACAACTTCTGTTTCACATCGGCAAAGCCTGATACCTGGATCGCATCAATACCGGCATTCCTGGCCGCTTCGACATTTATCCTGTTATCGTCAAAAAACAAAATCCTGGACGGTTCGCATGACAACTTGCTTATCGCATACCTGTATATTTCCGGGTCCGGTTTCATGAGCCCGATGCGAAATGAAAGGATATTTCGCTTTATTATCTTGTCAAAACCGAATTCATTGCATAGCCTGTCCCAGTGAAGTTCATTCGTATTTGAGAGCGTCGCAGTAACATATTCTTTCTCCAGATCCTTCAACACCTCAGGCACCCCGGGATACAGGCATTTGATGAAAAGGACGAATTCCTCAAGAAGCCTTTCCGCACTGATATTGAACTGCAATTCCTCCACTACACGTTTTGCGAAATCTTCTGATGTAATCAAACCCTTTTCATAGTTTCTGACAGCATCAGAATGCGTCCACAAAATTCTCATTTCTTCATAGCTGACCCGGTTACCCATCCATTCCAGGAGCTTCGGAGCACTGCAAAGCTCGGCCAGTACACCGCCAATATCAAATAACAGGCAATCATATTTCTTCAGCGCCATAATTTGCTCCCCCTGTTTGTACGACTTACGATGCCGATTCCTCAGCGCATCGTATTTTTCTGACCGTGTCCTCATTTGCAGCCTGCTTCAGCCTTTTCATATATTCCGAAAACTCCGCTTCTTTTTCTCCATATGTCAGGTTCAGTTCATATTCCAGCGGGAGCCATGTCGATATGTCTGCCTCATTGTGCTGGATAATGGCCTCCATCCTGTCAAGAGCCCGAAAAATCCTGGACTCAGTGGTTTCCTGCGCATACATTTCTTCGAACAGTCCGAAAAGCTCCTCCCTGTACGGCTCCGGCAAACTGTCAAGAAACTGCTGCAGTTTCTGTCTTTCATCGAGTTCGTCGCTGTCCGTTTTGCTGAATGCAGGTATATCACCCGTGAAAACTTCTCCGATGTCGTGGAATATACACATGAGGATGACTTTGTTTATATCAGCGTCCGGGAATTCATCCTTCACCAGGTACGCCATCATCGACAGTCTCCAGCTGTGTTCCGCCACGCTCTCCTGACGGCCGGAAGACGTCCATGAATGCCTTGTATTGTTTTTCAGTTTCTCCGCTACTGAGAGTATTTCGATCAGTTTTCTTACGTCCACTTTTTTAATCCTCCCACCGATTATTTCTCTTTCAGCCGCCCTTTGCTCCACATTTCCTAAAGTATGAATTCCTCGATCCACTTTGCGACGCCGTCATCATCGTTGCTGCCGCAGATGTAGTCTGCAGCCCTCTTCACTTCTTCGACGGCATTCCTTACAGCCACACCAGTGCCGCAATTCCTTACCATTTCCAGATCGTTCATGTCGTCGCCGAAAGCAGCGATCATATCCGTATCGATGCCATAATATCCGGCAACGGCCCTGACAGCATTCCACTTTGAAACGCTGCGAACACCAATGCTATATAAGTCTTCGCCGGTATGCCGTAAAAAGCTGAGCGCAGGGAAATCTGAAATTATGCAACCCCCGCGTTACCCAAGTCTCATGTAAATGCTGCGCTCTTTGAATCCCATCGACTTCCAGAATTTTATCCCCGTTTCATTCCACCAGAGCACTTCGATATCGGCCCTGTCGGCGCCCAGCAGTTTCAGCAGTCCTGTCAGGGCAGCCCGCCCATAGCCGCGCCTGCGGTACTCCCTTGAAATGAAAAACTGCCTGATGTACAAAGGATCCCTGCTCATATCGACCAGAGCATAACCGGCTACTTTGCCGTCCTTCAGGAACAGGTAAGCATTGTAGTTCCCGTCGATGAATCCCCTCATCCTGTCCCTTAATTGGCTTACATCCATTTTATTGTCGTGCTTTTCATCCTCTATCAGTTGCTTGTTCATGCCTGCCAGTATGTCCAGGTCATCATGTGTGGCAAGCTTTAAAACAATATCTCCCACGGTATCACTCCCCCCCGAAGTTTTTAAAGCCGGTTCCCTGCAACTTCCCTGATCTTTTTCAAACTCACCGGATATAGAGGCCGAGAACCAGACGTTTTTTCTGCTTTCTCACTTTTATCGGGATACCGGCATGCTCATTTTTCATATATTCGATAAACGACTCGCCTGTGCCTTTTGTAAATCCCGACCTGTCAAGACGCAGCCCCAGCCTTCTTGCCATCACCAGGATCAGGTAATCCCTGTCGGCGATGAACTCTTTGACCTGGGCCCACTCGTATTCAATGGCGGAATTCCCGTCAGTCACTTTGATTTTGTCGCCCAGTTCTATTCTGCGTTCCCATTCGTCCTTACCCTGAACAATGGTAAGCGCCTTGAACTGCCTTGCCAGAAGCAGCCTCTTCCTGAAAAAGATCATAAAAACGCAGAACAGTTCAAGAAAAGCATACAGCAATAAGTAGACGATATCGTCGTAAGCTGCAGATATTACTGCAAATGCAGGGATGATGACCGCCATTGCTATCCACAAGTATTGAGTGACATCAGGTGTGACCGGCCGTTTGGCCCATTCGAGAAAACGCAATTTTGACACAGTATACTCGTTCACAAACTGGGGATCCATTTCATGTCCTCCTTCCAGTCCTCCGATGTTGCTTCATACAGGCAATAATCACCGCTGATCCTTTCGCAGTCAGGAACCTCCCTGTATTTCATCCCGATAAAACGCATGCCGGACTTCTGCATTACTCTTCCGTTCGCGGGATTGTCAGCATGGTGTCGCGCATGGACTTTGGCAAACCCTATTTTATTGAAAGCGAAATCCAAAACAGCCCTGCACGCCTCAGTCATTATACCCCTCGTTTTATCGGTCAATCCGCCAGGATATATTCTTCAAGCCATTTAGCGACACCGTCATTATCGTTTGTGTCACATATGTATTTTGCAGCCGCCTTGACTTCTTCGACAGCATTCCCTACTGCAACGCCGATGCCGCAATTCTTTATCATCTCGGTATCGTTTACATCATCGCCGAAAGCTGCAACCGTATCTGTATCAATATTAAAATACCCGGCGACAGCTTTGACCGCATTCCACTTTACTGCCCTGCGGTCGGCAAACCTGTACAGATCCTCGCCCGTATACCGCAGCAAATCAAGAGTTGGGAACTCCGAAGCTATACGTTCGACAACATCCGGATTCCGGCTGATCAATGAGATTTTCAGGTAACTTACATCACTTAACTGCGAAAAATCCACACACTCATAATGAACAATTTCTGAATTCGGCGAATCCAGGCTGTTGGCATGTGCGACAGTTTCATTACACGCATGTACATATGGGATCTCAGGCTCCCGCAGACATCTGTCTATCAGTTTGGAACCAATCTCAGCGGGAATGGCGAAACGGGAAATCACTTTTTCCCCCGCAAATGAAACAGCGCCTCCATATCCAATAAACACATCGGGAGCGAACCGCTCAAAGAACCTTGATACCGTCTGTTTTGACCTCGCGGTCGCATATGCGGTCCTGATCCCTCTGTCCCGGCATTTCTTCAGTACAGATACAGTATAATCGGAAATGGTTTTGTCGCTTCGCAGAAGCGTATCATCCAAATCCATCACTATCATCTTCACTACAGTTTTGACCCCGTTAGTTTTCATAGATGTTTTCCGTATGTCTCCTTGTGTAAAATTACAATAGATCCGTTTTTATCGTTGATACAGTACAGCATGATTAAAATCTGAATTCTAACGACTGTTGTCATCACAGTCACATACTTAAGCCGATCCTCAAGCCTTGCCCTGGCACCGGTGATATTTTACCAGGATAATGATACTATCAGTAAAACGACCGAAACGCCAAACAGTATCCAGTATGATACTTTGTGTCCATATGACCAGAAGTCGTTGGGGGTTATGTCATCTGAATCGGTATACATGCTTATGCGAAATTTGTTCACTGCCCAGATCATATTCGGGTATCCGGCAGAGACTCCCACCATGAGAGCAGATAATGCAGCAAGGATACCCGCCGTTGGCTGGCCTGAAAATATAAGGCACAGCAACAGTTCTGCCGCCGCGAGCGAGAAAAAAATCCACTTCAGTATCCTCTCGAATCGTGATGCCGTCAAA
>DAOSCC010000051.1:0-11892 GCA_035361135.1 Clostridiales bacterium
GCCCGGACAACGTCGAGAAGGTTTCCGGCATCGGGCCGATCAGGGTCGACCAGGTGGCTATCGGAAGCTGTACGAACTCATCCTACATGGATATGATAAAGGTCGCAAAGATACTGAAAGGGAAGACCGTACATCCGAACGTGAGCCTTGTTATAGCTCCCGGATCGAAGCAGGTGCTGACCATGCTGGCAAAGGAAGGGGCATTGGCCGACCTTGTCGCAGCAGGCGCAAGGATTCTGGAATCGGCATGCGGACCGTGCATAGGCATGGGGCAGGCTCCGGCAACGGATGCTGTCTCTCTGAGGACGTTCAACAGGAACTTTGAAGGAAGGAGCGGCACAAAGTCGGCAAAGGTATACCTTGTCAGCCCGGAAACAGCGGCGGCAAGCGCCATTACCGGCGTACTCACCGATCCGCGCACTTTGGGCGAAGCCCCGGAAGTTTCAATGCCGGAAAGCTTTTATATAAACGACAATATGATCGTTCCGCCGGCGCCCGAAGGGGAAGAGGTCGAAGTGGTAAGAGGCCCCAACATAAAGCCGTTCCCGGTGAACAAAGAGCTTCCTGACAAAGTGGAGGGCACTGTGCTCATAAAGGTGGGGGACAATATAACCACCGACCATATCATGCCATCCAATGCAAAACTTCTGCCGTTCAGATCCAATGTGCCTTACCTGGCTGAATACTGCCTGACTCCGTGCGATCCCGACTTCCCGAAGAGGGCTAAGGAAAACGGAGGCGGTTTTATCGTAGGCGGATCGAACTACGGGCAGGGCTCGAGCCGCGAGCATGCCGCTTTGGCTCCGCTGCAGCTGGGTGTCAGGGGCGTGCTGGCCAAATCCTTTGCAAGGATCCATATGGCAAACCTCATAAACTCAGGCATACTGCCCATGACATTTGCCGACGAGGCTGACTACGACAGGATCAAAGACGGCGACGTGCTTGTGCTCGAGAATGCAAGGGAGCAGATAAAAGCAGGAGATGAGCTTACGTTGGTAAACAAGACTGCCAACACGACGATAAAGGTGAAGATCGCATTGTCTGACAGGCAGAAGGATATCATGCTGGCGGGCGGATTGCTGAATTATACGAAAAAGCAGGGACAGTAGCAGCAGGGTCGACAGAAGGAGTTATATAAATCCCAGGATTTGTTTGCGGTAAAATTCACGGCAACGTAATAAGAATGCATGCGGTACGAATGGGATATCGGGCATAACATGCTGCGGATGCAGCAGTATTAGGGAGTGAACATTGTGAAAGTTGATTTCGGTGATACCGGTCAGCAATCAAATTCCCTGCACAGCAGAGTTTACAACCAGATCAGGAACGACATCCTGAACGGCGTATATGAACCCGGAGAGAGCCTGGTAGAAATGAAGCTGTCAGAGGAACTTGGCGTAAGCCGGACTCCGGTGCGAGAAGCACTCAGGCAGTTGGAACTTGAAGGACTGGTACAGTCCGTACCAAACAGGGGTGTCACTGTCAGGGGCATTTCTCAGCAGGACATACAGGATATTTATACTATCAGGATGATGATAGAAGGGCTTGCGGCAAGGTGGGCCGCGGAAAAGATCACGCCCGAGGAGATGGAGGAACTGAAGGAAGCGGTCGACCTGGAGGAGTTTTATACTGTGAAACACAACTACAGCAACCTGCTGCAGTTCGACACACGGTTCCATGACATAATTTTCAAGGCCAGCAAGAGTATGCCCCTGATGCATACGCTGAGCACGTTCCACAGTTACGTCCAGAAAGCCAGGAAAGTATCGATGAGCAGCCCGGAGAGGGCAGCGGCGGCGCTGGAGGAACACAAAGCGATCATGCAGGCTATCATAGACAGGGACGCCGACAGGGCGGAGAAGCTTATGACAGAACATGTGAGGAATGCGAGCCTCAACCTTCTAAAGCATGGAGAATAATAAGGGCAGGGGACACTTCTGCAAAATCCATTTGCAGAAATGTCCCTTTGTTTGAATCCCTTTTAGCCTGAAATAAAAACACCTCGGTTTGACCGAGGTGTTTTTATGGTGACCCATAGGGGATTCGACCGCCCAGCTTCGCTGTGCTGACCGCACGGCTGTTAAGCTCCCCGGTAAGCCGTGCGCATTCGCTAAAAAATGCGGTGCATTTTTCTTAACGCTCATGCCCTCCCGGGTTCGAATCCTTTTTAGCTTATAATAAAAACACCTCGGTTTGACCGAGGTGTTTTTCTGGTGACCCATAGGGGATTCGAACCCCTGTTACCGCCGTGAGAGGGCGGTGTCTTAACCGCTTGACCAATGGGCCGTGGTGTTTGATTTCACATGCGCATGTGTTATTATAACATGACATTTTATCAAATACAATAGGGAAATGATCTGGATCGCCTGTTGGAATTTCGTGGGTTTTGCTTTGCAGATAATGTTTCAGATATACATGCGAGAAATGCTTTTTCAACTTGGCTATTTTGCTCTGATTTTTCAGTGTTTTATGTCACCTGTTTATTGAATATTTTCAATGAAAATAACGGGTAATTAACGCAGAAGTTGAAATTTTGAGCAACGGGGCCAACAAAATTTAAACAACAGAAATTTCATTTTACCTGGAAGGATAAACAGGACGTGTTGTTGAATCAATTATAATAGCATCGCAGCTGGACCTGCCGAAGGGTTTGACAGGGTCGATCAGTAACGCAACAACGAGGTTGAATTTACATGGATAAAAAATTTATCAGATGGATAGCAATAATAATCACACTGGGTTTTTTACTGACATCTTTCAGTTTTATCGCATATATGCTGCTGTTCAGCAACTGAAGTCAACAGCTGTCCGGCAACTGGAGAAAACAGGCTAAGAGATGGACAGGCAGCGGGATTATTGATGTGGAACAATGGGATAATGAGACAGAGACAGTGAAATAGTGAAATAGCAAAATGTGAGATAATGGGATACAGCCGGCAAAAGAAGAAAAAGGCGAAATAGTCGGCGACTGATCATGAGAGGCATAATAACAGCGGAAAGGTCGTGGACATATGGGAGTGATAAAGAAAGCGTTCATCTCGCCGCATCCGCCGATCGTAGTACACGAGGTGGGAAAGGGCGAAGAAAAAAAGGCTGTCGCTACTATAGAAGCACTTGAAAGGCTTGCACGGGAGGTAGCGAAGATAAAGCCTTCGACGATCATTGTCACCACCCCGCATGGGCCCGTATTCCAGGATTACATTTTCATCAACCACAATGACGTTCTGTCGGGCGATTTCAGGAGGTTTGGCGCTGCTGAAGTGAAGCTGCGTTATGAAAACAACCTGAAACTGGCCGGGGAAATAACCAGGCTGGCTAACAGCCAGGGCATACCCTGCGGCGGTCTCGACGGCAACCTGATCAAAAGATTCCGGATATCCGAGGAACTGGACCATGGAGCAATGGTGCCTCTGTACTTTATCAACAAGTTATACGGCGGTTTCAGGATAGTCAAGATCTCAATAGCGGCAATGCCCTTCAAGGAACTGTACAGGTTTGGCCGGTGCATTGCCAAAGCGGTCGAACAGTCGGGTGAAGAGGCGGTATTCCTGGCGAGCGGCGACCTGTCCCACAGGCTCGCGCCTGACGGCCCTTACGGGTTCAACGAATGCGGCCCTGAATTCGACGGCAGGCTGGTGGATTATCTGAAAGTGCCCGACCGTGAAGCGATACTGGGATTCGACGAGGGATTCCTTGAAGAAGCCGGGGAATGCGGACTTCGTTCCTTTATAATGATGTTCGGCGCCCTGGATGAATTCGAGATCAAACCTGAAGTATATTCATACGAAGGTCCTTTCGGCGTAGGCTATGCCGTTGCGGAATTCACTCCGGCGTCAAGGATTGAGGGAGAGACCCTGCTTGACAGGCTGGACAGGAGAGAGATAGAAGAGATGAGCATGATACGGAGTTCTGAGGACCCGTATACCGCTCTTGCCAGGAAGTCACTCGAGATGTATGTCCTGAACGGCACCATAATAGACGTTCCGGAAGTGCTGCCGGAAGAAATGCGGTCAGGACGGGCGGGAGTCTTTGTATCGATCAAGAAACACGGAAGGCTGAGGGGCTGTATCGGGACCATAATGCCGACAAGAGAGAATATCGCCGCAGAAATAATACATAATGCCGTAAGCGCAGGCGTCCATGATCCGAGGTTCGATCCTGTCACGGAGGACGAACTGGATGACCTGGTATACTCGGTGGACGTGCTTGGCGATCCGGAACCGGTCAGTTCCATGGACGAACTGGATGTCAAAAGGTACGGCGTCATCGTAAGAGCGGGCAGGCGTTCGGGACTGCTGCTTCCCGACCTGGAAGGCATAGACACCCCTCAGCAGCAGGTCGCAATAGCCCTGCAGAAAGCAGGTATCCGGCCCGATGAAAAATATACGATGGAACGCTTTGAAGTAGTGAGGCACAGGTAATTGGGAGAATCAAGCAAGCAATTTCTAATGATACTGCAGAGGTGATCTGCAGTAATACGGCGAATGTTATTTGCAGTGAAACCATAAATACATCACATACGAATGAGAGATAAAACACTAATGACGGGGTGGGTCATGAGGGAAGCTGCATATTACGAGAAACTGGATAACGGCAGCGTCCGCTGCATGCTCTGTCCGCGCCGGTGCTTCCTGCAGCAGGGCAAAACGGGCGTGTGCCGTGCCCGCAGGAATATCGGCGGCAAACTGTATTCGCTGAATTACGGGTACATCGCTTCGGTGGCGCTCGATCCGATAGAGAAAAAGCCGTTGTACCACTTCCATCCCGGAAGTTACATACTGTCGGCAGGCACATTCGGATGCAATTTCAAATGCAGATGGTGCCAGAACTGGTCTATTGCCCATGGGGAAGACCAGCCGGCTTCACGCATGCAAGATGGTTTTACGGATCAGGAAGACAGTAGGGTTCCGGACAGTGGAAAGGGGCAATCGGCCGGCAGCGTTAATGGAGGCAGACAATTGTCCGGACATGGAAACGGCCCGTTTGCCGAAGAGGAAGAAGAGCAAGCCCACGCCTGGAACCACAGGGACGTCATGCTGGCCGAACTTACGCCTGAAAAGCTGGCAAGCCTGGCTGAGAAATATCTTAGCCGGGGCAATATAGGTGTTGCATATACATATAATGAACCGACTGTATGGTACGAGTTCGTACTGGAAACTGCAAAGCTCGTCAGGGAAAAAGGCCTGGTGAACGTACTGGTCACCAACGGATCCATCAATGAAGAGCCTCTCGAAGAACTCCTTCCGTATATCGACGCAATGAACATAGACGTAAAAGCGTTCACCGTGGACTTCTACGGCAGATACTGCAAGGGAAGCCTGGAACATGTCAAAAGGACCGTGGAAAGAGCGGCGCAAAGCTGCCATGTGGAGGTCACGACACTCGTGATACCCGGCCTGAACGATTCACCGTGGGAAATAGGGGAACTTGCACGCTGGCTTTCCGCCATCGACAGGGATATCGTACTGCATCTGTCGCGCTTCTTCCCGAACTACAAAATGCTCCACATCGGGCCTACGCCCCTGGAAACTCTTGAAAGGGCAAAAAGAAGCGCCCAGGAGCATCTGAGGCATGTTTATCTCGGCAATGTCTGACATAGGCTTATTTGTTTTGTATAATGCATACAACTCTTCCATCAAATATTTTATATATTTGTTGAAAACTTCTTAACAAATATAAGATAAAAAAGGTATAATTCATATGAGAGATACAACAGATTTACACAAACAGGGGTGTGGATATTTTTGGACCTGTTCAGCAACATAAACCTGCGCGACCTGTTCAATAATTTCGTCGGCTACATGGGATTTGACAATCCTTTGTATATAATCCGCGCCTTATTGGACATCGGCATCGTAACATGGGTCGTATACAAGCTCATCATACTGGTCCGCGAAACACGTGCCTGGCAGTTGATAAAAGGTCTCCTTCTCATCATAATTGCGACTGAGATGAGCGGCTTCCTCGAACTTAAAACGATCAACTACCTGCTCAGGTCGGTGCTGTCGGTATTGGCAATAGGCGCCATCGTCCTTTTCCAGCCCGAACTGAGGAGGGCTCTTGAGAAAATAGGCAGGAGCAGGTTCAAGGATCTGCTGAACTTCGACGAGGCGTCCAGCCTCAGGGTCCAGACGACGGCAGTCATCGAGGAAATAGTAAAAACGTGTACTTTCCTTTCATCCAGGTACATAGGCGCCCTTATCGTAATAGAGAGAGACGTGAAGATCGGCGAGATCATCAACAGCGGGATAGAGCTTGATTCTCATGTATCAAGCGAGCTGCTCATCAATATTTTCACCCCCGATACTCCGCTGCATGACGGAGCGGTGGTAATACGCAACAACAAGATAAAAGCCGCAGCCTGCCTGCTGCCGCTGACCGACAACCCGAGCCTGAGCAAGGAGCTTGGCATGAGGCACAGGTCGGCGCTGGGGATCACGGAGGTATCGGACAGTATCGCGATAGTCGTTTCCGAAGAATCCGGAAAGATATCCTTTGCCCTTAACGGCGGGCTTACAAGGAACCTCACCGCTGATACGCTGAGGAAAGCCCTGAACAAGAACCTGCTCCCGGAGCGTGAGGCAAATTCCAAAAAACTTATACTGTGGAGGGGCAAAACCAAGTGAGAATCGCAGACTGGTTCAAGAAAGACATAAAAATAAAGGTCCTGGCCTTTTTTATAGCACTGCTGTTCTGGCTTTATGTTTCGAACGTGACCAACCCTTTCAAAACAGTGACTATATACAATGTGCCAGTGAATGAAATAAACAAGGATTATCTTGACGAAAACGATTATAAACTGAAAAACCAGCCCAGGACATTTATAGACATAACCGTACGGGGACGCCAGAATGTGGTGGAAAAGATCAGATCGACAGATTTTGAGGTCTATATGGACTACTCGCAGATCAAATCGGTCAGCTACAAAAAGCTCACGCTTTCAGAACCGGTATGCATGTTCAAGAACGTGACGATTGAGTCATATAATCCCAAAGAAGTCGATATCCAGCTTACCAGGTACAAAACAAAATATTTCGATTTGGAAGTCGTATCCAACGTAACGATGAAACCGGGTTATGTGATGCTGCGCGCCACGGCTTCGACCGAGCAGATACCGGTGATCCAGGAAGAAACGGTCGTCGACAGCATCGCCTCCGTAAAAGCTTTCATCGAACTGGCCGATGTTGACAGGGACACCGTTGTACAGCAGGTACAGTGTAAAGCATTCGATAAGAACGGCAATGAAATACCCAATATCGATCTGATGAAGGTCAATGTCACTATAGAGACGGCCAAGGAAGTGCCCGTTTCCCTTGTTACAAGGGGAAGGCTTGCCGCCAACCACATCGAGATCCTGGACAACAGGGTGGTAGAGCCTTCCAGGGTACTGGTGAAAGGCCCTCCCGAAACGCTTGAAAACCTGAAGGAGATCAAGACGGAGCAGGTCGACATCGACGGGCTGGATAAGGACCTCAGCACCACGGTCCCGCTGGTCGTCCCTGAAGGAACAGAACTTGTGAACTCGCCAAAAGATGCCAGGGTTTTCATGGATATAGAGGGACTTGTCGTGAGGAATTTTGAATTCACGAAAGACGATATAGCGATACTGAATGCGAGGAATGACGGGACGCTTGTATATGAGATCGTCACAGACAAGGTACTGGTTCAGTTCAGAGGATTGCAGACAGACCTGAACAGTATCGTTGCATCATCGCTGAGGCCTGCGGTGGATGTCGCCGATCTGGCGGAAGGCACCCACAGGCTGCAGTTGAACCTGAACCTGCCCCAGACAGGCAACCTGAACCTGGTGCAAAGGGCCTATGTTGAGGTCCGGATATCCCGGACTCCGGAAACGCCGCCGGAAGAGAACCAGGCAGGCGAACAGCAGTCAGAAGAGAAACCTCCGGCGAACCCATAAATCACAGGAACAGCTCCATTTTGACTGATACGTCCATCCTGTGCACGACGATACAATAAAGTGCAAAAATGCAAAAAAATTCATGCTAAAGCATTGAAATACAGGTATGAATTGCATTATCATATTGGTGTTATATTAAAATCTATTCACCAGGGGGAAAAATATGGCAAGGCTTTTTGGAACAGATGGCGTCAGGGGAGTAGCGAACACGGAGCTTACAGCGGAGCTTGTATATAAGCTGGGGCAGGCGGGAGCGTATGTGCTCACTTCCGAAACGCATCACACTCCGAAGATATTGGTGGGAATGGATACGAGGATATCCGGAAACATGCTTGAATCCGCCCTTGTGGCAGGTATCTGCTCAGTCGGGGCGGAGGCGGTCTGCCTGGGTGTCATACCGACACCTGCAGTGGCATATCTTACGAGATACTACAAAGCTGATGCCGGCGTAGTTATTTCAGCTTCCCACAATCCGTTCGAATTCAACGGCATCAAGTTTTTCGACTCGAGGGGATACAAGCTGCCGGATGCTACGGAAGATAAGATCGAAGAACTGGTCAGAAACGGGTTCGACAATTCGTTGCTCCCGTCAGGCGCCGGGGTAGGCAGGAGGAAGACAGCCGAAAACACCCTGCGCGACTATGTCGATTTCCTGAAGAGCACCATAGATCACGATCTGAAGGGACTGAAAATAGCGTTGGACTGTGCCAACGGCGCTTCATACCAGGCAGCCCCGATGCTGCTGGAAGAACTGGGAGCCCAGGTCTTACCGATAAACAACTGCCCTGACGGTCTGAACATAAACCGTGACTGCGGTTCGACCCACATATCGCGGCTAAAGGAATACGTCAAAGAGTGCGGCGCCGATGTCGGCCTTGCATTTGACGGCGATGCGGACAGGGTGCTTGCCGTGGACGAAAACGGCGAACTGGTGGACGGCGACAAGATAATGGCGATAATCGGGCTGGAACTGAAAAAAGCGGGACAGCTTGCCCATGATACGATAGTGGTCACGGTGATGAGCAATATCGGACTGGACATAATGGCACGCGAAAACGGCCTCAACCTGGTCAAGACCAAAGTGGGCGACAGGTATGTGCTCGAGGAGATGCTGGACAAGGGATATGTACTGGGCGGCGAGCAATCAGGACACATAATCTTCCTGAAGCACAGCACCACCGGTGACGGCCTGCTTACTGCACTGCAGCTTCTGAACGTGATGAGGTCGACCGGCCGCAGGCTGTCTGACCTGGCAGGCGTGATGCAGGTGCTGCCGCAGGTTTTGAAGAATGCAAAAGTCAAAAATGAAAACAAGCACAGGTACATGGAAGACGAACTGGTCGCGAAACTCTGCCGTGAACTGGAAGATGAGTTCAAGGGCGAAGGCAGGGTGCTGATCAGGCCTTCGGGTACGGAACCGCTCGTGCGTGTCATGATCGAAGGAAAGGACAGGGAGTATATAGCAAAAAGAGCTTCGGAACTGGTCTCAGTGATCGAAGAAAGGCTCGGCTGATCCTGGAGAAGAGCGGCCGGGATGATATGGCGCAGGTATAGTATGACTAAAAAAGCCTCGGCTGAGGATACGGACCTCAACTGAGGCTTTTTTGCATGTACTGTTTCGTTTTCGGTATGGCTTCGCCACGACGTATCCTGCAGCCTGAATGAGCAGCCGCTTATGTATGCATAGCCGCTTAAGTCCTGATCACCATTACACCGCTGCTCTTCAGTACATGATTTGAAGGCACATAACCCCTCACAGAGGTCAGGGGATAAACTATGCAGTTCTTTCCGATGACCGTTCCCGGATTCAGCACGCTGTTGCAGCCTACTTCCGAGTTGTCGCCGATCATGGCGCCAAATTTCCGCAGGCCCGTTTCTATAGTCCTGTACCCGTCGGTCACTTTGACATTCGTGCCGTAGGATTTCAGGTTCGAACAGATGACGCCTGCCCCGGTATGTGCCTTATATCCAAGGATCGAATCTCCTACATAGTTGAAATGCGGTACCTGGACCTTATTGAACAGCAGAGCGTTCTTCAGCTCCGTGGAGTTGCCGATGACACACTCGTTGCCTATGATCACGTTTTCCCTTATGTACGCACATTGCCTGAGTTCGCAGTTATACCCGATGATAGCCGGCCCCTTTATCGTTACTGTCTTTTCGATAGTCGTGCCCTTGCCGACCCATACATTTTCGCTTATCTGCTCGAAATCGGCAGGCAGTGTTTTCGCAAACTCCAAAAGGAAGGTTTTTATCCTCGGCAGCGCTTCCCACGGATATTCCAGGCCGTCGAAAATCTCTCTTTCAAAGCATTCATTCAGATCAAACAGGTCGGTGATCCTAACATCCATACATTTTCCTCTTTCTATAAAAAGTTTGCCCGTAACTGCCGATGCAGCCTGCCATTCTTTATATATGCTCCGGGGTGCAGTATAATATTGCTGCGGGTAACTTTATTTTAACATAAACTGCATTTTTGGGTACACTATCCGGGAAAAAAGACAGGACGATTTTCCGATATCTCTGTACGTTATATATAAAAAGCATAAAGGGGAAATCAGGATGGGAGACTGTGTTTTCGATAAAGCAAGGAAATGGATCTGCCGGAATGCCAGGCCGCTGGACCGTGAGCGGTTCAGGTATCTGTTCGAAAACGGAAGCAGGGAGGCAGTATTGTCAGCGCTGGCGGAGTACCAGAATGAAGACGGCGGTTTAGGGCATGCCCTGGAAGCGGACTGCTTTAATCCGAACTCCTCCCCGATCCAGACCTGGGCAGCGACGGAGATCCTGCATGAAATCGGGCTTGAAGAGGATCATCCGATAGTACGGGGGATCCTGGCATACCTGGACAGCGGCAGGGATTTCAACGGAAAATGCTGGCTATATACCGTGCCTTCAAACAATGACTACCCCCGTGCGCCATGGTGGACTTATGACAGCATTACCTATGACACTGTCACTTACAATCCGACCGCCGCGCTGGCAGGCTTTGCGCTGATTTTTGCGCCAAGGGAAAGCGGCCTGTACAGAAAATGTTACGAAATTGCGAAGGAAGCGATACGTTACCTGGAGGAAACGGACAAGTGCGATGAAATGCATACACTTGCCTGTTATGTGAGGCTGGCCGAGTGCTGCCGCAAAGCAGGGCTTGCTGATGAACTGGGCATCGGAGAACTTGAGGAGGTACTGGTGCAGAGGATAAACAAGGTAATGACATGGGACACGGAGTCATGGAAAACGAAATATGTGTGCAAGCCTTCGAACTTCTTTATGGACAAGGATAGCTACCTGTATCGGCACTTTGCGGAACTGGCGGAACGTGAATGCGAATTTATAAGGAACGCGCAGCAGCCGGACGGTACCTGGTCCATAAACTGGAACTGGGAGGGCCATGAAGAGCAATGGCATATCGCAAAGAACTGGTGGAAGGCCCATCTGGCCATAATGAACCTGAGGTTCCTGCAGGGCATGACCGGAGAGCCGGCCGGCCGATAGTAAAAAGGTTTGTTTTTTACCGGATATGAACTGTCAGCGGAAAGCTTTTTTGAGCCTCTCGAGAGCTTCCCGGAGGATAGCCGCAGGGCAGCCGATGTTCATGCGCTGGAAGCCTTCCCCGCCCGCTCCGAACATGGTTCCGGCATTCAGCCACAGGCCTGCCTTATGCACGATCAGATCATTAAGTTCCTTGTCCGGGATGCCCAGTGCGCGGAAGTCGAGCCAGACCAGGTATGTGCCCTCCGGTTCTACAAGCCGGATGGACGGAAGCTCATGCCTGAGGAAGTCCCGGAGAAGGTCCAGGTTCGAGACAAGGTAGCGTATAAGGTCATCCAGCCATTGCGCCCCATATTTATATGCAGCCCTGCATGCCACAAGCCCCATTATGTTGGGCTGGCTGTAACCGGTCCTTTCGAGTTCCTGTTTGAAAAGCTTGCGCATGTCTGCATTTGAGATAAAGACATTCGAAATCTGCAGGC
>DAOSCC010000052.1:0-11830 GCA_035361135.1 Clostridiales bacterium
GAAGATCTATACCTCCGGCTCTCTTTATCTCCTCTTCATACCATTTGCAGAACTTTTCCGGATCTTTGGCCCTGCCGTCGGGGATGTGGACATTTTCCTGTTTTATGTTTACATGTCTGAAAAGTTCCTCGTACATGAATCTTGCATAGCTCTGGTCCTCGTTGTACGGCTTCGAAAGGTCGATGCCGATGCCGAGGTACTCGTCAAGGTTGAAGGTCCTGACCCCTGAAAAGTCCAAACCCTCTTCTTTGTGCATCCTGATCAGTTCCCTGTACGTTCCTATCGGTGTACTTCCCGTAGCCAGCCCAAGCACGCAGTCCGGCTTCTTCCTGACAAAACCGGCAATCACTTTTGCCGCATACTTGCTTAAACCTTCATAATCGCCTTTGATTATGACATCCATATTAAGGTCCCCCTTCAACCCTGATCCAGTTTTTCAGCATATCCGGGCATTATTCCGATACTTCACCATTGAACGGCCTGCTGTACGAGGCAAACAGCTCCAAACAACACCCGGCCTTTATACCGGAACGCTAAGCATTCTGCTAATTGCCCGCGCTATAATCTATAATATTTTTCGCATTTCTCCATGTCAAGAAAAAATATTGACAATCGGATACTTCCGAAGCAATAAAATGGACAGCATAAATACTGGTAATAAAACCTGTCAAAGGGTATAATGTTATGGAAAAGATGCATTGGCCGGACTGTATATCTGCCGCGCCATGTCCCGGACCGCGGGGCATGCTTCCGGCGGTGGATGCGTCCGAATGTTGAGAGAGGAGTGGCTTTGTGACAACTAAAAAATTACCGGCTAGAGATGAGATCGATCCCAAATACAAGTGGAGGCTCGAAGACATATACTCAAGTGAGGACGACTGGGAGGCAGATTTCAAAAAAGTCCAGCAACTGTCAGGTAAAATCTCCTCCTATAAAGGCAGACTCGCCGGCAGCATGGAAGCCCTGCTGGAATGCCTGGAACTCAGGGATGAGCTGTCCGCTCTGACCGAAAAAGTCTTCGCATATGCAAGGATGAGGCGTGACGAAAACAACGCCGAACCGAAGTACCAGGCGCTGACCGACAGGGCCGTTATGCTGATGACCGAGGTGAACGCCTCGACATCGTTTATCGTCCCTGAGATCATTTCCATTGACGAAGAGCTGCTGAGAAAGAGCATCGATGAAATGGAAGGGCTTTCGCTGTACAGGCACTTTTTCGATGATATCCTGAGGCAGAAAAAGCATGTGCTTTCCGACAAGGAAGAGGAACTCCTGGCTCTCGCGGATGAAGTCATGGATTCGCCCTCCGAGATCTTTTCCATGTTCAATGACGCGGACATCAAGTTCGGCACAATCAGGGATGAAAACGGAGAGGAAGTCGAGGTCACAAAAGGCAGGTATATAAAATTCCTCGAATCGAAAGACAGGCGGGTCAGGAAGGACGCGTTCCACACCCTGTACGATTCATACAGGGCAATGAGGAATACGCTGGCCGCGTCGCTCGGCAGCAATATAAAAAGGGACAAATTCTTCGCAAACGTCAGGCGGTATGGATCGAGCCTGCAGGCAGCCCTGGACAGTGACAACGTGCCCGTCGACGTGTACGACAACCTGATCGATACCGTCAACAGGAACCTCCCTCTCCTGCACAGGTACGTGAGGCTGCGGAAGAAAGCGCTGAAGCTGGACGAACTGCACATGTACGACCTGTATGTTCCGATCGTCGAGCAGCCGACGAGGCATATAAGCTATGAGGAAGCGCTGGAAACCGTTAAAAACGGCCTGGCGGCGCTGGGGTGCTGTTATGTCGAAGACATGACGAAAGCTTTCGGTTCCGGCTGGATAGATGTATATGAGAACCAGGGCAAGACCAGCGGTGCGTATTCGTGGGGGACATATCTGACCCATCCCTATATACTGCTTAACTACCAGGGCACTATAAACGATGTCTTCACCATAGCGCATGAAATGGGCCACGCGATGCATTCGTACTATACAAACAAAACGCAGCCGTATATTTATTCGGATTACAGGATCTTTGTCGCGGAAGTGGCCTCGACGGTGAATGAATCTCTCCTTATGGATTATCTGCTCTCTGTGACCACCGACAAAAATGAGCGGGCTTACCTGATGAACCATTACCTCGAGGAATTCCGCGGGACGCTGTTCAGGCAGACCATGTTCGCCGAGTTTGAAAAGATCACGCATGAAATGATAGAAAAAGGCGAGGCGCTCAACGCCGACGGGTTCTGCAAGATATACCGCGGGCTTAACGAGAAGTATTTCGGCGCCGAAGTGGTCATAGACGACGATATCGATATGGAATGGGCGCGCATACCGCACTTCTACAGAAGCTTCTATGTTTACAAGTACGCTACTGGCATCTCGGCTGCCGTATCACTGTCGAGGCAGATAATCGGCGACGGCGTGCCGGCCATCGACCGCTACCTGGAATTCCTGAAAAGCGGCGGATCAGACTACCCGCTGGAACTGCTTAAAAAAGCCGGCGTAGATCTGACCGTGCCGAAGCCTGTCGAGGATGCCCTGAAAACATTTGAAAAGGTACTGAACGACCTTGAGGAGATCATTGGATAAATAAATGGTCTGCTTTTGGCTGGAATACGATATACAGTAAAAAAAGCTCATGAAAAGAGGCGGATGACGAATGACAGATCCGAGGATCGAAACACTGGCGAAAAACCTGGTCAATTACTCATGCCGAGTCAAACCCGGCGAGAAGGTACTGATCGAAACGAAGGGCTTTGAACTGCCGCTGACGAAAGCCCTTGTAAAGGAGGTTTACAAAGCAGGCGGCCTGCCCTTTGTCACTATAAAGAACGACGAGATCCTGCGTGCGCTCCTCATCGGCTGCAGCGAGGAGCAGATCAGGCTCATGGCAAGGTTCGAGCTTGACAGGATGAAGGAGATGGACGCGTATATCGGGATCAGGTATGCGGACAATTCCAACGAACTCGGCGATGTCCCCGAAGATAAAATGAAGCTGTACAGCACGCTCTTCAACAAGCCTGTCCATTCGGAGCAGAGGGTGGAGCACACCAAATGGGTGATCCTGCGTTATCCGAACAGCGCCATGGCGCAGATGGCTGAAATGTCGACGGAGGCCTTCGAGGATTTCTATTTCAGGGTATGCAACCTGGATTACGGGAAAATGTCCAGGGCGATGGACGCACTCGTCGAACTGATGAACAGGACGGACAGGGTCAGGATCGTCGGCAAAGGCACTGATCTGACTTTCTCCATCCGCGGTATTCCCGCCATCAAGTGCGACGGACACCGGAACATCCCTGACGGCGAAGTTTACACGGCTCCCGTAAGGGACTCCGTCAACGGGAAGATCACGTACAATACGCCTTCTAAATACCAGGGCTTTACATATGAAAACGTGACCCTGGAGTTCAGGGACGGCAAGATCATAAATGCTGCGGCCAACGATACGGAAAGGATAAATAAAGTGCTGGATACGGACGAAGGCTCCAGGTACGTGGGCGAATTCTCGCTGGGCTTCAACCCGTATATTGAAAAGCCGATGAAGGACACGCTGTTCGACGAGAAAATAAAAGGCAGCTTCCATTTCACTCCGGGCAGCTGCTACGATATCTGCAGCAACGGCAACAAATCCGCGATCCACTGGGACCTGGTGTGCATACAGCGGCCGGAGTACGGCGGCGGAGAAATATGGTTCGACGATGTGCTGATTAGGAAGGACGGAGTTTTCGTACCGAAGGAACTGGAGGCGCTGAACCCGGAAAACCTGATATAGAATAATGCAGGGGCCAAATGGGCCTGCAGAGAGCGGTTTACGGCAGCATAAAGCAAAATGGCGCCCGAAATGGCAGCCAAAGCTGAAGTATAGTTAAACCGTCCCTGAAAAACGAGGTTGTATGGAAAACTGGATGATCGGCACAAGATTCATAATACTGTTCTACTGCGTGTTGCGCTATTTCAGGAGCAGCATGGAGAATACCGCGCTTGTGGTATTGTTCATGCTGCTTTACATTTCCGCAGTCACCACTGTTTATTTGTTAAGGAAAACCTCGCTGAAAACCCTGTTCCGTATGCTCTCTGTAACTATTCTGGCAGTTTCATCGGTTCTGGCGACCGAACTGTTTCTGCTGCTGATGTCTGCAGATATTTATGAGATCGCATCCTCATATATTGATGACTGGAGGTTCCTGCCGGTTTTCGCCGCTGTGCCCGCCCTTCTCAGCATTGACACCGGCGTGGTGCTGGAATATGTGCTGGCAAGCCTGATGAGCCTGCTGATTTTCCTGATCGCCCAAAAGCTTATCCAAAACGTTGGCGCCCTGAAGGAAGCCAATGAGGAACTCAGGGACAGTATAGACGACCTGTCCGTGAGACTGAGTGCGGGCACCGAATATGAAGCCCAGCTTCGCTACCTTTCGCAGATAGAAGAACGCAACACGCTGGCGCAGAAGATCCACGATGAAGTGGGGCATACGCTGGCAGGCAGCATCTTACAGCTTGAGGCTGTCGGGCTGATCATGGAAAAGGACGCCGCTAAAGCAGGCGAAATGGTGAGGAATGTGACCGAAAACCTGAAGAAGGGGATGGAAAGCATACGCTCCACATTAAGGGCTATAAAGCCCGCCTCGGAGCAACTGGGGATAAACAGGCTGAAGCTGATCCTCGAGGAGTTCACACTGAACAACAGGATAGAGACCGAATTTTCATATGAGGGCAGGCTGGATGCCATAACGCATATGCAGTGGAGCATCCTGACCGACAACATGAGGGAAGCCCTTACCAACTCTCTGAAACATTCTTCGGCGTCAGCCGTCAGGGTGAAGATAGAGGTCATGAACAAAGTTATAAAGATGGAAGTCAAAGACAACGGGAGAGGCGAAGCCGCCATTAAGAAAGGGATGGGGATCGCCGGCATGGAAGAGAGGACAGGTGCGGCGGGCGGCAAGCTGATCATTGACGGGTCCGACGGATTTTCCGTGATTACTCTGCTGCCTGTTGAAAATGATCCGGAAAGGCGGATAGCTGCCGGACGGACAGGAAAGCAGCAGCCAGGAGAGCAGCATATCAGCCGCACGGTTGACCAGTCAGGAGGTGCTTATGCCGATCAGGGTATTGATAGCTGATGATGACGCATTGATAAGAGAAGGACTGAAAATAATCCTGCAGAGCGACGACCGCTTTGAGGTGGCGGAATGCGTCGATAACGGCTGCAAGGCTGTGGAATACTGCAGTACGAACCAGGTGGACGTTGCGCTGCTCGATGTCAGGATGCCGGTAATGGACGGGCTTGAGGCTGCCCGTGAGATCTCGTCGAAAACCGGGACGAAGACGCTGATCCTGACAACATTTGACGACGATGATTTTATTATAAACGCGGTTAAGTACGGCGCCAGGGGTTATCTGCTGAAAAACAGTCCGCCTGCGAGGATAATGGATGCCATAAGGATAGTGCATGACGGAGGCACCGTCATGCAGGACGTTGCCATGGATATTATCAAGGACGAACTGTCGTCCGGGCGAAGATGCGGAATCCCGGACGGGATCCTGACCGAGCGGGAGATGGAGATAGCGATGCTTGTTGCGAAAGGGCTTTCCAACAAGGATATCGCGGCAAGGCTGTTCATGTCGGAGGGGACAGTCAAAAACTACATATCCGCTATTCTGGCGAAGACCGGGCTCGAGCACCGTACCCAACTGGCTGTGTATTATCTGACCGGCGAGAAGGGGAATGGGGCGTAGCAATCCCGGTACCGTCTGGCGTACAGGCCTTTTTTCACAGTAAAAACATTACTTTTGTCATATGAACCTGTGACCTTCCGTACTAACGGAAGAGAACAGGTTTTTTTATAATATGGATACAATGGATAGTATGGCTGGAACCGAACAGCGGCCAAAACCATTACAGAACAGGATTATTGCATGTTGGAGGTATGATGATGACTATTGTCAAAATGGAACAGGTGACGAAAAAATTCGGCGATGTTACTGCTGTTGACAAAGTATCGCTGGAGATAGAAGAGGGGGAGATATTCGGGCTGCTGGGACCCAATGGCGCGGGCAAAAGTACTGCCATCAATATGATCACGGGATTGCTTACGATCGACAGGGGCAGTATCAGCATATTTGGAAAAGATGTCAGGAAAGACAAAATGACGACCAAGTCCTACGTGGGCATCGTTCCCCAGGATATAGCGATATATGAGGACCTGACCAGCCTTGAGAATGTGAAGTTCTTTGCCAGCCTTTACGGCCTCAGGGGGAAGATGCTGGAGGAAGCAGCACTGGAGGCTCTTGAGTTCACGGGCCTGTCCGAAAAGAAAAACCAGTTTCCGAAGAGCTTTTCCGGGGGCATGAAGAGGAGGCTCAACATAGCGTGTGCCATTGCCCACAAGCCAAAACTCATCATAATGGACGAACCAACCGTCGGTATCGACCCGCAGTCAAGAAACCACATACTGCAGTCGGTAAAAAAACTCAACGAGTTGGGCAGCACGATCATATACACCAGCCACTACATGGAAGAGGTCGAGGAGATATGCACCCGTATCGCCATCATGGACCACGGAAAGGTGATAGCTCTTGGAACATGTCCGGAACTGGAAAACATGATAAACGACAGGGGCGTGGTCGTGGTGACGATAAACGAACCCGCTTCAAAGGTCGATGAGAACAGCCTCAGGGAGATCCCCGGCGTAGAAAATGTCGATATAGGTGAAAACACAGTAAAAATAACAAGCGCCAAGGAAGTCACCAACCTGGACAAGATAATACAGTATTTCATAAAAAACAGCTTCACGATCAAAAATGTGGAAAGTAAAACGCCTGACCTGGAAACCGTGTTCCTGTCCCTGACAGGAAGGAAGCTCAGGGACTGAGGGAGGTGGCTTGCAAGTGATCATACTGAACATCATATACAAGGAACTAAAGCAGTGTCTCCGGGATTTTAAAACAAATATCCTGATGGTGATCTTTCCCATAGTGCTAATCGTCATCCTGGGAGCGGCTTTCAGCGGCGTTTTCGAAAACAGCATCGATATTGAGGACGTCAATGTACTGTACACTATCGATATAGAGGGCGGCGATCCCGTATTTGAAAATGCTTTCAGCACATTCTGCGAGTACATGTCTGATGAGACAGGGATGCAGTTCGAAGAGACAGCAGATGTCGAAAAAGGTATAAGCGAAATAGAGAACCACAGGTATACGGCATATCTCCACATAACAGGCGACCCGCCCCGGATAGACATGTACAGGAACAAAAACTCCGGCTTTGAATCAGGGATAGTTGAAAATGCCGTGGCATCTTTCCTCGAGTCATATGCGGCAATCAATGTCATAGTCCGAAACGACCCGGCTGCCCTTTCAAAAGTACATCAGCCTGACAGCGCCGCGAACAGTGGTTATGTCAGGGTCACTGCCATAGACCGCAAGAAGCAGCCAGGTTCTACCGATTATTATGCGGTGACGATGCTGACGCTGATCCTGATGTATTCTTCACTCACGGGATTCTGGAGCATAAGGTCTGAGGCCGATGCGAAGACCGGCGCCAGGGTGCTCTGTGCACCGGTCCAAAAATACCAGTACCTCACCGGAAAGATACTTGGCAGCATTTCTGTTACCATCGTACAGGCGTTTGTTGTTCTGCTGTTCAGCAAACTGGTGCTGAAAGCCAACTGGGGAGAAGACCTGCTTACCGTGGCGGTCCTTATCATCACATACGCGATAATGACCGTCAGCCTCGGGGCGGCGCTGGCATTCATATTCCGCACGGCAGAAGTGGCAAGCGGCCTGATGAATACTATCATACCGGTATTCGTATTTCTCGGCGGAGGATATGTGCCTTTAGCCGTGCTTGGCGACCAAATTTCAAAAATATCTGCCATTTCTCCGGTGAGATGGATCAACATGGCCCTGATAAATATAATTTACGAGGGCAGTTACTCTGACGCGTATATTTCCCTTGCAGTCAACCTTGGACTTTCCATACTGTTCATATCCGCGGCTGCATGGCTGTCAGGAAGGAGGAAGAATGCATATGCGTAACCTGGGGCTTCTCATACTGAACAACCTGAAAGTGACGTTCAGAAAAAAGGGCAATATTATCACATATATCTTTCTGCCTGTGGTCGGAGTACTGTTTTCGCTGGTAATACACAGCACGTCATCTGTCAGTATCCTCAATCTCGGCTTTACTGACCACGACCGCGGAATGGCGGCCCTTGAACTGAAGGAAAAACTGGCTGCAACAGAAGATTTTTCGGTCATCGATGTGGATGAGGAGGAAATCAGCAAAAAGCTGCTGGATTTTGAACTGGATGCAGTGGTGGTCGTCCCTGAAGGATACACTGAGAGCATCCTCAGCGGGAATGCCGCTGAAATAGAGATCGTCTCGCTCAAGGGCAAGGAAACGACGGCATGGGTGGAACAACTGATATACAGGCATTCAGCTTCCATGTCGCTGCTTTCGGCTGCATCCGGCGGCGATCCTGCGACTTTTGACAGGATGCTCTCACAGGTCAGTGATAATAAAGTGGAATTCAACGTTATTAACGCTGAGGACAGGAGCACTGATAAGGCGATGACCCGGACTTCGATCGGGTTTCTGGTCATGTTCGTCATGCTTGGTTCCGGATTTACATCAATGATCGTCCTGAAAGAAAAAAGAGACCGTACCTACCACAGGATCTGTTCCGCGCCGGTTAGCTCCAGGCAATACATTTACGCGAATTCGCTGACCGGGCTGATCATCTGCATACTTCAGATCGTAATGATACAGTTGATAATGAAGTTCGTCTTCAGGATCGATGCCGGTATGAGCGATTTCCATTTGTTTATTATACTGCTGATGTTCGCGCTCGTTGCCGTCGGCCTGGGGCTGCTCATTACCGCGTTTTCCAGTTCATCATACATGGCCGGGACGCTCAACACGCTTGTCCTGACGCCTACCTGCATGCTGGGCGGGTGCTACTGGAACCCTGAACTTATGCCCAGGTTCATGCAGAAGATCGGTTACTTTACCCCCCAG
Source organism: Clostridiales bacterium (assembly GCA_035361135.1). Classification (GTDB taxonomy): domain Bacteria; phylum Bacillota; class Clostridia; order Acetivibrionales; family DTU013; genus DTU013. The sequence goes on from DAOSCC010000052.1 coordinate 9,032, forward strand.
ATGTGGGTGATGGAGGCTATCAGGAAAATGCAGGACGGAGGCGCCCTCCGGAGCATTACGCTGAACCTGCTGGTACTTGCCGCATTTGCGCTGGCGTTCATGCTCATCGCTGCATTCAGGCTGTCCAGGACAGACAACTTACAGAAATTTGTTTAAGGGACAGTTCTCAACTTATGCGTCCAGGGGACAGTCCTCAGGTTTCCATGGCAGAGGGAACAGTACTCGGGTCTATGAGGCTGTGGAGCAGTACAAAGTTCTGCATGTCAATGAGGCATTTTTGATAAGACGAAGGGACAGTTCTTCGACCGTGACCGCCGCGGTCATGCTTTTGAAGAACTGTCCCCTTCTTTTATCCAGAAAAAACGTCCCTGAAACTGCCGTTAATTTGCAGAACCGTCCCCTGTTATTCGAAATATTCGATATCAAGCAGCTTTATAATTCCCAATTCTGCATTTACAGTGTACATATATCTCATGATCGCCCCGGATTTGATTATAAGTTCTCTCAGGTCGGAATAGCTGTACCTGGAATAATCGGATACCTTGATTTCAATGACCGTACTGCGGTTTTTTATAGCTTCGGCCAGGACCCTCTTCATTGCTTCCGAGTTGTCAGCCACAAGGCCGTATTTACGATAGTAATTGTTCCGGGTGGACGTACACCTGGGGAACAGGGACGTATTCCAGCTATAGAATTTTTTCATTTCCTTGTCGGTCAGGTTGAAATAGGTGTAGGTCAGTACTTCGGTGCCGTCATCCGTTATTGCATCGTCGTTGGTCACATCAAGGTGGTAGTATTCGCCGTCGATTTTGACGATATTCCAGGAATGCCCTTCTCTGCTGCTGTCTGTGGACCAACCGGTTGCTATCATGCAATCGATGCCTGCCAGGTCGCACAGCAGTTTCATAGCCTTTGCATAGCCCGAACATACGGCTTTTCCCAAAACAAGGCAGCCGTATTCGTTGAATGAGTCTTCAGGCACAGTGTTCCTTTTGTAATTTATATAATCATAACGTGTGTTGCTTACCAAATAGTCATGCAGTACCTTTTCTCTCTCAAAATCTGTCATATCCCTTGAGATACGTTCGGCGACGATGTACCTTGCTTTGTTGAACGCAGCCTTTACTTTCGACCTGCTCAATGTAAATTCGTCCGCCGTTTCCCTGTATGTGACCGTCACCTTCATGGTGTGCGAATTGCATTCGTATTTCCACGATTCCATGAAATTTTCCACTCCCGATATAACAGCTGCAGCGTCCCGGGCTATGTCGACAGCAGACCTGAACTCTTCCGATATATCGCCGTTGTAGCCGGTGATGTCCAATTCAAAGGACACGGTATGGCTGACGAACGATTTTGTGATGATCCTGACCAGGTCGTCTGCATTCCTGACGACATAGCCGTAGTTTGTACGGCGGGGACTGAATGAAAGAACATTTCCATACCGCTTTTCAAAATCCGGCGGGTACAGGCCAAGTAGTACAGCGGCGGGCTTGAAGACTGTCCTGTCGGTATCGGCAAGCTTTTCTATGAGCATCCGGGATGAACCTTTCAGTTTTGCCGTAAGTGCGTTATAGGAAACGGCGACAAGATCGTTCCTCAGGAACTCGGACCTGTTCTTCAGATCCTTTGCTTCCGCATTTGACAAAATTCCCAATGATACAGCTTTGTCCAATGCCTTGTTGTATTGGAAATCTTCTCCGTCCCTGTATCCGATGGAACGAAGTACCAGCGTTACATATTGCTCTGCCGTCAGCGGATCATGTGCGCCGAACGTATCTTTGCTTTTACCGTTGGTGATCCCGTTCTGATACGCATATCCCACATAGCTGTCCGCCCAGGCAGGAACATCTTTGAACGGGTGTTTGCAGCCGCCCTTCAGGGCCTCGGATTCTTTTCCGAGAAGCCGCAGCAGCATGGCAAGCCCTTCAGCCCTGTTCGGAGCGCGGTCAAGCTCAAAGTCTGCGGGCTTGTTGGCCAGAAGGCCCAGTATCTTCAGATCGATCGCTTTTTCATAATTCGACTGGGCTGCCGATACAGTTTTTACGGACAGCAACTGGGCAGCCTGTGCCGGCCGTGATGCAACGGCTGCCGGCATGGGAACAAACATCAGTGTTAGCGAAAATATCAAAACTGCGGCTAAAACTTTCGGTTTCAATTATGTATACTACCTCTCTGAACTCTTTGGTTTATATTATTATTCGTATTAATATTCGTAAACGACAAGTAAAAAACCGGGGTAATTTTCCTGCTTTTAGCTCCTGATAAGAATAAATCGTCGCGAATCAGCAATTATTATAGACGATGGTACATAAATATGCAACATTTTGATGAATTTCTGTCTCCGATGTTTGTGAAAGGCTCGGAATGCAGATTGCAGAGCCAAGAATAGCTTTTGGTAAAAAGCAGCGGCATCTTTATTTTCTGTATCTATATTCAGCACAAACGAGTACACTCCCCATTCCTTGCACAACAAAAAGGACAGATATCAACAGACCACAACAGGGCAGTTGATCCGTCCCTCAAGAGGCATGGAACAAAGAGCAGCTTTAGCTGTCTGCCGGGCAGCGGCTTACCGCAATGTTCAGTTATTCCTTGTAATACCCTTCATTTTCTCTTCCGAAAAGGCAAGGGAACAACAGGATTATAACCAATATGATTATGATGATCCAGATCCAGTTAAATCCGAAACCACACCCGAAGAGCCCGCCTCTTTCATTATCTGCCATATCATACACCCCCTTTTATACCGCTAATTTAGTTTATTCCTCTTCCGTGCAAAGTGTTACAGATCCGGGT
>DAOSCC010000053.1:0-11656 GCA_035361135.1 Clostridiales bacterium
GCAGCAGATCGTCAAGTCCAAGTTCCGTCAACCGGGTCTTTATATTAAGTCCCGTATTCGCCGGGGCCTTTCCTGTCGTCAGTTCATACAGCAGCACTATTTCCCTGCAGGTCACATTTACTTCAGGCATGAAGTTGGTCCTTGCTCCCTGGAAAACACTCTCGAGATCATACTTGGAAGCCATCTTTACTATGTAATCCCTGGCCCAGTGTCCTTCCGGGATGCCTCCGAAGCTCCTGTCAGGCACGAGGATCACGAATGTGCCCGGCTTCAGAAGTTCGAGAGCAACGATCGAACCTGCTTCACTGATCGTAGCCTTCCGCCAGCTGTCCATGCCGTTATATTTCACATATGCCGACTTCAGTTCGCCTGATTCGCCGGTCTTCAGCCTTACGGAAACCGGGGAATCGAAGGCATTGATTTCCCTGACGGTGTTCGTGAGTTTTATCGCTTTGATAGTATTGTCGATGTATACGGACAGCTCTTTCTCTATCAGGTTCACCAGGTTGCCGGTATACTGGTCGATCAGCGAAGCAGATCCTGCGCCGCTTCCAACATATGTATTCAGAAGCATGCTGAGTTTTTCGCCGACCAGTCCGGTGTCTTTATTGTAAAGCCTGTCATGGAACAATGAAGCCATATCCTCATATGCTATTGAGAATCCCATCGCCTGGATCCCGAGCCCGTTTACGGCGGACACGGGGATCATGCCGGACGGAAGGGTCTTGTCCGTACGGTTTTCACGCCTGAGATCGAGCTTGATGTAAAGCTCTTTCACTTCCTGCCTTTCCCTGATGCCCTTTACGGTCTCATTGAACACGGCGTCCAGCGTATAAGGCCTCAATACGACTTCAGTGCCGTCCGACCTGATTATGAGGCTCTTTTTAATTGATTTCATAACATTCAGCAGCGAAACAGGTATGTATATCTCGTCCCTCTCGATGTTGGCAGAAATTTCTGAAATGTCTATCATGAAGGAGTCGCCCGGGGAGTTCCTCATGGCGTCGGCTACCCTGTCGCCCTTGAGCATTATACTCGTGATATTATTGGTCCCAATGGCGATCCTCCAGAAATACCCTCTTTCAAGCTGGTCCATCTTTTCAAGGAATTCGGCGCGCTGCTGCTCTTCCCGGTCCGTATTGTCATAGTCCTCCTGGCTGAATTCGGTCCTTATGCTTACGGGGCCTATATATTTCGAATATGAGATTATATCCGTGTAGACAGGATCCCTCTTCTTCGACCTGACTTTTATATAATACCGCGTATTGGATTTGAGCGGCTGTTTCGTCACTATGCCTCCAGGCAGCGTCACATCCATGCTTTTGATCCTGGCATGGTAATACAGCCTGTCATTGCCTACGGTCCTTGCTGTCTCTTCGGTATAGTAGGGCAGTACGGAACCGTTTTTGTCTATGTACCATTCAAGATCCGCAGCGGTGAGGACAGTGTACTCGGATCCGCCTTCCTCCATTATGGCGATCTCATAGCTTGCGTAGTCATCAAGAAGCTTGCCCATCCATTTTATTTCAAGTTCATGATAGCTGTCCCTTGTCGTGAAGTCCGTTTTTTCATAGACGGTAGTGCCGGAACCCCTCGTTACCTTCACGCTGTATGATGATCCATGTTTCAGGCCCGTAATTCTGCCGTAATAGGTTTTTCTGTCCGGATCCCTGATGATCGTCGCCTGCGCTTTTGACATCGGCTTGTACGCAGCATCCCCGGGTCCTTTCAGCCAGATGGTGTAATCTTCGGCAGAAGCTGCCGGAGAGGAGTCTGTCCAGAAAAAGCCGATCTCAGCTCCCGGAACGGCTTCCAGCATACTCGGAGCCTCTATGAACGATGTCGTGACCGGAACAGAGACCCAAACGCTGTGAGACGGCGGTGTGACAGGTTTTCTGTCGGCTCCCACCTTGATAGCCTTGATGCTGAAGTAATAAAGCCTGTTTGGGAACATGCCGCGGTCCACTGTGAATCTGCAGATACCGGTGCTGCTGTCATATGTAAATTTACCGGGAAAGTTCTGCTGCGGATCGCCCTCAGGATCGATGAAAACTCCGCCGCTTTGCAGGGGATCATAATCGTCAAGGAAGCTCAAATATTCCGGGTCATTCTCATATTCCGACTGTTCAGCCATGGGATGCACCCTGCCTGTAGTCCTGACTATCTGGTATATCACATCTTTTTCCCTGTGGGTCCACGAAAACGTCACGCTGCTGTCGGACAGCAACTGCTCTCCTTCTGCATCCACCGCGATGGAGAAGTCCGTCGGAGCCAACGGCCTGCGCTGGGAGTCATCGGGAGGAGTGACATCGAGTATCGTGGTCGTCACCGGAAGCAGAGACGAGAACATCGAAGTCTTTTCCAATACTATATCGTCAGGATCCTGTTTGTTCGTGATCACAAGCCTGGTCCTGATGAGGAAATAGTACGTCGTATTGGGAAGCAAGTTCGATCCGAATTTATCAGCAGGATTCGATGTTGCGTCGTTCGGCAGCACGTCTTTCAGCTTGTTGTAACCATCGTCGGTAAACTGCCAGATCCTCGCTGTTACGACAGAACTCCTCGGATCGTCGGCGCCGGTGAACAACACATCCCCCTGCAGTTCCTGGGTGGTTCCCACAGGTATGAAGCTCAGCCGGTTCGCGCCCATATTCATGAAAATGTCGTAATAGATATCATATTGATATTTTGATTCATCATATTCACTGGTATAGTTCCGCCAGTCAAGATCCTGCACCTTGCTGAAACTGAGATCTATATAATTCAGGACCTTTCCCCCGGAAGTGAGCTTGCCGTTGCCGCCAAGGCTGAAATGCGGCGGCAGCGGTACATCGGTCTCGAAACCTGCCAGCGTGGTGAAGCTTACCACCACGGACAGGTCGGACATTTTGTCACGGTCGCTCGTTCCGGCATCCGTCGCTTTAGTGGAATACATTTGGATGTAGTAAACCGTGTTGGGGATGAGGAATGTCGGATAGCCTTCATCATCGGTCCCGAGCACCGGAGGTGTGGCCGGGTCTCCGTCGAGATCGAACAGCTCGAACCCGTCCAGAGTTAATTCGAGCCTGTTTCCAACTTCCCTGATCCTGCCCGAATTCGCTGATATGTATTTCACAAGCCTGTATTTGCTTTCATATCCTTCCGACCTGCCCCACAGCTTTCCGTCCACATATACCGGCACTTTTGCACCGTTGCCGGGATCTGTCTGGCTCGTGCTGAGCAGGAAATGATAAACAAGATCGTCCTTGACCGCATCCCAGTTTATCGGCTTTTCCCACGATATAGTGATGTCCGTCGATTTGACCTTCCTGACAGACCCGGAGGGATCGGTGACTTCCTTTTCATTGAGCACCCTGTCTATCACCGTGACGCCCGTCGGCAAAGGAGGCCTGTCGGTATCTGCGACGAGCATATATTCCAATGGCAGCGATTCGAGCCTGTCTTCGGCGCCTTCAGATTTGACGACTATCTTGTAAAAGACTTTGTTGTCGGGACTCACGCCTGTTAACACGGTAACGGCATACTCCCCGCTGAAATATGAATCGTCAAGGGTATCGAGTATGTGCCAGTCTCCCGGGATGGTATCATCGACCGAAGACTGGACCTGGTAAAAAAGCCTGGGAAGGTCAAGACTTCCCTGGTTGATCCTGTAGATTTTCACATATATGTTGTTGAAACTGTCCTTGGTCAGCTGGAAACGGATCGGCGTACTGATATACGGCTTTGATCCGGCCAGAACGCTCCAGTTTTTATCGTCCGGGTCACCGACCCTGACAGCGGGCACATTATCTCCGTTCGAGTCGCTGTATATGGGTATTATCTTCATATAATATACAGTACCCGGAAAAATGCCGTTATGCGGAAGTATATCGTCTCCGTCAACATCGTTGCTTATATCCGTTTTTTCATCTTTTCTGCCAAGCAGTTCAAAACTGTAGTACCCGGAAGAAGCATTGGGGCCCGGGATCACTGCTTTTTTAGCCGGTGTTCCGGAAACATATGCAGAATATGAATTAAAGTCCGCTTGCTGCTCTATTATTACCGAAGACCCCGAATCAAGTTTGTTGGCGTCTGTTGATATATTTATCATGAAGTTTAGCGACAACTTGTCCCAGTCTCTGTCGTCGTAGATATTTTTATAGGAATCCCGCATGTAATCGAGCGCCTCTTCGCTGTTGGCCCCGACAAAAGTACCGCTGCCGGGTTCATAAGTGGCCGTGCCCGAACTATCATAATACATCCTGGGCTGTTTCCAGTTCAGCCTCAGTTTCGGCGTACCGCCTATTTCCCTGCCGCCGCCGGGAATATCTTCATAGGGCTGCTTCGGCGCAGTCGCAGTGAATGTGATGGCCGGGAGAAAATAGAGCAGGCCCCTGCCTATGGCCTCTCCGGCAGACGGATCAACGTTATTGTACAGCGTAACGCAGATGTCATATATGTAATCGGCCTGCAGGCCTTCAATGGTATAAGTATTTTCGGCTGCGACGATTTCTTTCTGAAACGTGGCGGTCCCGCCTGTGCCGGGCCTGTGGTAAGTTATCTCAGCCGAACGTGCGTCCGAAAGCATGTCCCAGCGGATCGTCAGCTTTCCGTCACTGTAACTTGCCACTGAAATGTTAACCGAATCGGGTGCAGCAAAAGAAACAGTGCCGAATATCGAAAAAATGCCGTAAAGTACAGTCGCGGCCAAAAATACTGCAACAGGTTTCCTGATAGTCTTCATACGATGCCGACCTCCGCCAATATATACGACCCGATCCCAGGTCTTTCATACTTTTATGCTATACTGTCCCTGAAGTGATCAAGGGTACAGTCCATATTATATATCGGCATCGCATCCGCATGGTTTTATAGCGCTGTGGGCTTTGGATCGGCCCGGTATCATAATGTAATAATACTGTAATGAATTTGTAAATGTTTCGGCTGCCGTGATATGCTTTGGCAGGAGAGCCTTAATGCCGCAATTCCCTGTCCTGGTCCCCTCTGCTTACAATAATCTGGTTCCTGCCGTTCCTGAAAGTTTTTCTTACATTGTATCCGCGCAACACGAGGGTGTCGTATATTTCATCCGTCTGCTCGAAATAATTGTTGCCTATGTCGAGTATGAGCGTTTCGCCCGGTTTGAGTTCCCCGGATATTTCATTGAGAGTCGCATCTATTTGCAGGCTTTCCGCGTTCACGATCCGTCCGTTCAAAGTCCTGTCATGCAGGGGATCCGAATCTGTGCTGATGTCAAAACCGCCGTCCGCCGGTCCGCGTCTTTCCCTTCCGGCCTCATTGCCGCCCCGGCCTCTGCCGTAGTTAGCCCTCCCTTTTGTATTACCGTTGTCATGTTTCTGATAGTCCATATGAAGTACCCTCCGATGCTTGGTTTAAATCCTGTTTTTACGGTATATATCTATGTTATAGTATTATCATGAGACGATTATTTTATTTTGGGAGTTGGATTTATGGCAGGCGGCAGGAACCTCGTGCTGATCGGCATGCCTGGTGCAGGCAAAAGCACCGTCGGCGTTTTGCTGGCAAAAACGCTGAAGATGCCGTTCACTGACACTGACATCCTGATACAGAAGCAGGAAAACAGTTATTTACAGGAACTTATAGAAAAGCACGGCATAGACGGATTTATAAAAATTGAGGAAAACACTGTGAAGAGCCTCGATCTCAGGAACCATGTGATAGCAACAGGCGGGAGCGTGGTATACAGCGAAACTGCCATGGCCCACCTTAAAGCGCATGGTATCATTTTTTTCCTCAATGCCAGGCTGTATCAGCTTGAGCGCAGGCTGAAGAATTCCAGGAACCGGGGAATCGCGATGTCGTCCGGCCAAACGCTCGGTTCCCTGTACAGGGAAAGGCTGACGTTATACAAAAAATATGCCGACATCGAGATAGACTGCTCCAGGAAACACATAGAGACCATCGTTTCCGAGATCAGTGAAAAATTTCTGGATCTGGCTTAAGAATTTATAAAAGAAATGTATAAAAGGATTCAAAAGGGGGCAAAAATATTAGTGACCTCACAAAATACATTTTGACCCCCTTTACACGGTTAGTCGCCTGACTAACCACCTTTTTTTGCCTTTTTTCACTATTCGACCTTGAATATCGATATGGCCTTTTTGAGTTCCTGCGCCATATCGTCGAGCTTTTCGGCAAGTACCGCAAGTTCTTCCGCTGCGCTCATCTGTTCCTGGCTGTTTGCCGACACTTCCTGTGTGGTTGCCGCTGTCTCCTGCGATATGGCGGAAATATTGTTTATCACTCTTACGGTATCCTCCCTGGAAGCATTCATATTCTCAACGGATTCGTGCATCACCTTCATGTTTTCGATTATCTCGTCCATTGAAGAGTAGATATTCTTGAAAGCTTCGTCCGTGCTGTTCACTGCTTCCATCTGTTCATCCACGGCCTTGCTACCGGTTTCCGCAGTAATGACCGTACTGTCGGCTTTCGCCTGGATGCTGTTTATTATTGAATTGATTATTGCCGTCGACTCCTTGGATTTATCGGCAAGCTTCTTGACCTCCGAAGCTACGACCGAGAATCCCTTGCCGGCTTCTCCGGCTCTCGCCGCTTCGATGGTAGCGTTCAATGCCAGCAGGTTCGTCTGTTCAGCTATTGTACCTATGGCGTTGGCGATCTTCCTGATCTGTTTCATATCTGCATTAAGGCTCCGGATATCTTCCGCCATCTTCCTGGTGATGTCATTGGTCTGCCGTGCTTTCTCCTTGAGCATCATAACGACTGAAAGCCCTCTTTCGGACAGTTCCTTCGTATCGTTTATAACGGACGAAACCGTTTCCATGCTTTCGCCGACCTTGTTTATGCCTTCCGACAGCCGGTTCGTACAGGTCACGCCGTAGGAGATCTCCTCGGCCTGTTCACCGGCGCCCTTCGCTATTTCCTGCATTGTCAGCGCAATCTGCTCTGATGCGGTACGGGTACTTTCAGCCGACGTCTTTATTTTACCGATGCTGTCAATCAGGTCGGCGGACGAATCACTGACCTTTGCTATAAGGCCGCGTATATTTTCCAGCATATCGTTGAAATGACGGACCACGATACCTATCTCGTCATTGCTCCTGTCTTCAAGGTGAAGCGCAAGGTTTCCGCCGCGTGCTTCCTGCATCACGTTCACGAGTTTCTTCAAATGGACGGATATGCTCGACGATACTCCGAATGAAAGCAGTGTAGATACCACAACGAATACGATGAAAAGTATTATGACAGTGGTGAGTATCGAGTTCCCTGCTGCATTGATATATCTGTAAGGTATCAGCGAAACGACATACCAGTCATGGTCCTTGAGGTATGAGTATACTGCGAGATTGTGATCGAAGTCGAACGTGGATGTCCCCTGTTCCCTCCCTGATACCAGCATATCAAGTATGGCGGGATCGCTGTACTTCCGGTTGATGGCCACATCCTCGTTCCTGCTCACAAGTACCGTGCCATCAGCGTCCATCATAAACAACTGCGACCCGGAGCCCAAATCGACGTTCTCCAGCTTTTCCCTGAAATATCTCGTATCGAGGCCGATAATAAAAACGCCGATCTTCCCGCCGCTTTTTGTATTGTTTATTTCCCTGGCTGCAACGAGGAGGATATTGCCAGCCGAGGTCTCTGTTATCAGCCAGACCGGCGCTCCGCGCGCTTCCTTTGCCTTTTCATATATTCTTTTTGTTTCCTGGTCCGTTATTTCTTTCGCGTCTTTCAGGAATGCCCTGTTTGTGTCATTTTCGATTATAAATCCGAACTGCGCTATTTCATTATATGTTGCACATTTTTCCCTTATGGTGTTGCTTATCTGGAACGAATATCTAAGTTTTTCTTCCGCGCTCAGTCCCCTCATATCGGTGAACGACTGCTGGATCGAGTCCGTGTAGGCGATTTCCCTGACCAGCTGCTCATATTTTACAAGCTCTGACTCAAGGTTCACGGCAGTCTGGTTTATCAGTCCTGTGGAATACTTTTTTATCCTTTCCGAAATGGCCCTGTTGGACCGGGAATATGAAATCAGGCCCATAAGGCTCAGTGGCAGCAATGACAGCACAAGGAATGCAGCGATAAGTCTGGACTGTATTTTTATTATCCTGAGCACGTTTCCGGATCTGTTCAGAGCTCCGCCGGTATTTTTGACTGCATTTTTCACTGCATTCACGGCATTTGCTGCTGCATCCCCAAAGAAGTTCAGAACTTTTTCCGTCCTGCGTTTCATATTATCATCTCCACCCCCTGGAAATACAAACTCTTAAGTAGTCCATTCCATGATGGCTGGTCTTAGCTGCATGATAATTCCAATGGAGTAATTCGTCAAAATAATACAAATTCCTTCTTAAATATGCAATTATTTACCGTGCAGGACGTCGAAAAAAATACGCACAGAACGTCCGTTTTGTGGAAATATGCCTGTGGATAATGTTGATAAGTCTGTGCATAACCGAGTTATAAAGACTGCAAAGTTGTGGATAATATACTGGTGCGTAGATAATTCACAAAAACTGTCCACAGGACAGGTCTGCCGCCGGCCGGCGCATGCCTGTTCAAAGAAGCCTGTGCACTTCTTCTTCAGGAACCGGCTTTGAGTAATAATATCCCTGCATCATATCGCATTTGTGCTTCGTCAGGTATTCCATCTGTTCTTTCTTTTCAACGCCTTCCGCCACTACGACGAGGTTCCTTTTATGCCCGATATGTATAATGGATTCTATCATGCTGTTGTCATTGTCCGGTATGTCATCGACAAAGCACTTGTCTATCTTGAGCGTGTTTACAGGCAACTGCTTGAGATAGCTCAGCGAAGAAAATCCTTTGCCGAAATCGTCGATGGAAAACCTGACTCCGAGTTCCCTGAGTTCATGTATTTTCTTAAGATTCATATCAACAGCCTCAACAAGTTTTGATTCCGTTATCTCAAGCTCCAGAAGGGACGGTTCGAGCCCTGTCGTCTCAAGTATTTCCCTGACCATGTCCACGAAGTCCGCCTGCATGAGCTGAACGACTGATATATTTACCGATATACCGTATTTTTTCGGTGTTCTGCTGTTCAGCCTGGTGATGAACTCGCACGCAGTTTTCAGGGCCCATTTGCCTATCTGGATGATCAGGCCGCTTTCCTCCGCCACGCTTATAAACTTGAGAGGCTGTATCATGCCCTTTTCGGGATGCATCCACCTGAGAAGCGCTTCAAAACTTGCGATTTCGCCTGTCGACAACTCGACCTGGGGCTGGTAGAAAAGGATGAATTCATTGTTCGCGAGGGCATTCCGGAGCCCGTTCTCCATTGCCATCCTTTCGACGAGTTCATCGTTCATTTCCTGCCTGAACATCATGTGGGTGTTCTTTCCTTCTTTTTTCGCATGATGCATGGCCACGTCGGAGCTTTTCATCATTTCCTCTATGGAGTTCACCTGGTCGGGATAGACGCATATACCGCAGCTTGCCGATATATGGAAAGTATTCCTCATTACATTGAACGGTTCATTGAATATGCCCACTGCTGTCGAAATCTTTTCATTCAGTTCATCCGGCGAACCGAAATTCCTGACGAAAACGACGAATTCGTCCCCCTCAAATCTTGCAACCAGCTCGCTTTCAGTAAAAGCATTCCTGAGGCGCTTGCCGATCTCAACGAGAAGCATGTCCCCGACCGAATGGCTGAAAGAATCGTTGATGAACTTGAAGTTGTCGATATCCAGATACAACAGCGCGCACCTTTCGCCTTCCCTGAACTTGGAAAACACCTTTTCCATTTCATTTAATAACTCCGTCCTGTTGGAAAGGCCCGTGAGCTGATCCTTGAAGGCCAGCTGCCGAATTTTTTCCTCATTGGCTGCAAGCTCGTCATACACGACTGTCAGTTCCTCAAAACTGTCCTGCAGTATGTTTTCCTGCATGACCCTGTCAGTTATGTCAATACCGATTATCTCGATAATATTGGCATTATCTTTCTCAGTAATGGCGCTGCAGTAAACGTGGACAACTTTGCTGTCTCCCCTGCTGAGCGCCAGATCGAAGCTGGTGCTGCTGTCCTGTTCCCTGGTCGCGCCCACTGTGTTTTCAAGCATATTCCGGTCCGAGTCGGAAATGAGTTCAAAAATATTATTTACTTTTTCTTCGCCAAATTTGTCAAAATACAGTAAAAGATCCTCGGCATACCTGTTCGTCGTCAGAATGGTGCCGTCGGTCCTGATAGTCATGGCTATCAGGTTTGTAAAATCAGCGATCCTATGGGTGTTAACCTGCTGTCTCTGGAGATCTTCCTTCAGCAGGGTCGAACGTGACATTATGTATGCAATTATAAATGAAGCTATCAGGATACACACCAGAAGGATCGCAGACACAATATTGAGCTTCCTGAAAACATCGCCCTTTGGCGCCGTAACGGCAATGGACCAACCGGTGCTTTCGATCGCGGAAAAGCCCATATACCTTTTTTCGCCTTCATAATAATACTCTCCTGCGCCCTTTTCTCCTGCGATCATTCTTTTTTCAAGCTCGATGAGCTTGCCGAGTTCAGGTTTGTTTTCCGAAATATGATTGACACGCCCATATACGAGCGCACGGTCCCTGTGGGCGATGATATCGCCATTCCTATTTAGTATGAACGTGTAACCCATGTCGCTGAATCTTATGTTATCAGCGATCTTACTGATCACATCCGCATCATAAGTTACATACAGCACACCGGTCACTTCACCGGATTCAAATACGGGAGAAGCAAATACAATGACGATGGCGCCGTCGGCCCGGCTTATTATCGGGTCGGACACGCTCGGTTTCCCTTTCAGCGCATTCTGGAAGTATTCCCTGTCATAGACATTGAGCGTGATACCGTCGGTCGATACTGCATTTCCATCCAGGTCAGCTAAACTAAGCCTTCTGTAACTGTCAAGCTTGAGCTGGGCCCGCAGTTCATCAAGGCGCTGTTCAACAGGCAGGCTGCTGTTTCTGATGATGCTGTTTTCAGCCATGGATCTGACATCGGCAAGGCGCCCATGAATAAACTCACTGATCGTTGCAGCACCCTGTTCGGAAAACTTGACCAGTGAATTTTCCACTTCACTTATTAATATCCTTGTAACTGAATAGTACAGAATAAAACCTGCGATTAATGCTACTTCCGCAATCTGCATTGTTTTTGCGATCAATTGGTATTTATTGCCGTATTTCAGAATACCACCCCTGGGAAACGCTTTATATTACTGAAATTGCCTGCAGGCATCATATGGGATGTACCTGCATAGCAATATTCCTTTGGGTCGGACCCACAACATAGAAGCAATTTGCCCCGCACGCGAACAAATTGCTTCTATGCGCAAGAAGCCTTGTTGCTGTCCACAACCGGCTCAGCCTCTGAGTTCTTTCATACAGGCAGAACATATATTCTTGCCCCTGTAATTGACTACATCCCTGGCATCACCACAGAATATGCATGCCGGCTCGTACTTTTTAAGTATAATATTCTGCCCATCTATAAAAATCTCAAGTGCATCTTTCTCAGCTATATCTAATGTCCTCCTCAGCTCTATGGGCAAAACCACTCTGCCCAACTCATCAACTTTCCTTACAATACCTGTAGACTTCATTATTATGTCACCCCCTTGTACAATTAATATTGTATTAAATCAGTGACCGAAGCCACTGTTCGACC
>DAOSCC010000054.1:0-11633 GCA_035361135.1 Clostridiales bacterium
CGGGAATTCATAAAGGATCCGTTCCATTATCGCGGCTATATCTTCGATCTGCATCTGGGCGCAGTTCACACTGATGACAGGCACTTCATACTTCTCTTCAAGTTCCTGTCTCAGCCTCTCTGTCTCCTCATCTTTCGGCACGACCGAGTTGAGTACGATCACGAACGGCTTGTTGATTTCCTTCAGTTCATTTACGACGCGCCTTTCCGCCTCGATATAATCTTCCCTGTCGATATCAGTTATAGTCCCGTCGCACGTCACCAGGAGCCCGATGGTCGAGTGGTCGTTTATGACCTTTTTGGTCCCTATCTCGGCTGCCTGCTCAAACGGTATCTGGTAGTCGAACCACGGCGTTGAGACCATTCTCGGCGCATTGTTCTCAAGATAGCCGATCGCCCCCCTGACCAGGTAGCCAACGCAGTCGACCATCCTGACCTTCAGCTTCAATGCCTCATCCAGGGTTATTTCAACTGCCTCATTAGGAACGAACTTGGGTTCTGTGGTCATGATCGTACGTCCGGTAGCACTCTGGGGCAGTTCATCCTTTGCTCTTTCACGGCTGTATACGTTCTCTATGTTCGGTATGACGAGCAGATCCATGAACCTCTTGATCAATGTCGATTTACCTGTCCTTACAGGACCTACGACACCTATATAGATATCTCCCTGCGTCCTTTCAGCGATCTGCTGGTATATATCATAATATCTTTCCACCCGATAACCCCCCCTATATATGGATATGCAAAAGCCGGGATTCACAATTAATATATGTCCGAAAAATGCTATTATTACAAAAAGAAGGGGTTTGATCAGCTAAATCGGTGTGGAGTTTCCGTCCTGGCGGCAGGCCATTTATTTTACAGGAGTGAACACCTTAAGGCTCTTGTGTTTGAATTCCACGTCTATGGGCAGGCCTTTCCACTCCTCGCCGTCGATGCTGAGATTGAAGCCGGTATCGCCTTCGATGCGGCATTTGCTCGTCCTGAGCCACATCACGTTCTTATCGTTTATAAAGTCATTGTGGAGCACCTTGAAAAAGAGTGCTGCCATCTCGACATGCAGGCAGTTTTTAACAAGCAGTATATCCATGTATCCGTCGGACAGATCGGCTTCCTCCACCAGGTTCCAGAATCCGGCGGCATGCCTGCCGTTCAGGATCAGGAACAGCAGGAACTCTCCTTCCACCACTTCTTCATCTGCGGTCAGTTTCAGCCTGATCGGTCTTACATTTGCAAGTTCGCCCAACGCCGTCATATAGTAGGACAGCGGGCCAAGTCTCTTCTTCAGCTCACTGTCGGTGCTGTAGGAAACATCGACGAAAACGCCCCCGGCGCAGGTGTTGAGGAAGTACTTCTCTCCGTTGATGAACCCGGTGTCGATTTCGGTAATGTTGCCGGTAAAAATAGTATCAAGGCACTTTTTCATGTCGGTCGGTATATTCAGGCTGCGGGCCAGATCATTGCACGTCCCTGCCGGTATGACCCCGATGGGGATATCCATATTGTTGCTGAGAAGTACTGATGCGATAGAGTTGACTGTTCCGTCGCCACCCGATACGACAACATAATCAAAATTCTCGTTAAGCAAAACCTTTTCCAGTTCGGACGAGTTGTCCGGGTCCAGTCTGAAGGGAACGGCAAGCGTATCGTTCCGGATGAAACGGGCAACGATATAGTCCAGTTCTCTTGGTACGTTTCTGTTTCCTGAAAGGGGATTGTAAGCGATCAAAGCCTTTTTCATAATACAGCCTCCAACGAAGTACTCTGAACAAAATTTATCTTACGCCATTTTATATTTTAAATCAATCGTCACGGTCTCATCATGCACTACGATCGAACTGACGGCCGCCGAAACCATTTCGTTCGTCAGTTCTCCCTTTTCCAGCCTGTCCGTGATGCTTTTCACCAAAATACTGAAATCGGATGACCGTGTTTGTTCCAGTCTCAGCTTTTCCATCTCATCCTCCAATGCGCTGATATGCTTTTCCAATTGCCGGTTCATCCTGTCGAACAACTGACCGGAGATCCTTCCCTCCAGTCTGTCCCTGTAGAGCAGTTCCTGGCGGCGGAGCAGGTTCTCCATCCGTACATTCATATCGTTCCAGGCACGGCCTTGTTCATCGGTTTTGTAATCTCCAAACGTTTCTTTCAGCTTTGCGATCTCATCCTCCAGCCTGAACAGGCTCATCAGTTCGCTGCAGATATGCCCGACGATCTCCCGTTCATATACGAAATGGCTGGTACACGCTTTTTTTCCGTTCCTGCAGTAATTGCCGCAGACATATGCGATCCCGCCGCTTCTCCTGCGCGCATACATCGCACTTCCGCAGCCTCCGCAGTATATGATCCCGCTGAGCACGTGCCGCATCCTGCCCTGCACTTTCCTGCCTCCGGTCCTGCTCATCCGCATTGCCTGGACCTTGTCGAAAATCTCCCTGGGCACCAGCGCTTCATGGGTCCCTTCCGTGATGACCCAGCTGCTCTCCGGAAGCCGCCTTGTCTTTTTGCTTTTGAAACTCACCTTTTCACTGACTCCCTGTACCGTGTCACCTATATATACGCGGGAACTCAGTATACGTCTGACCGTTATCCTGTTCCAGCCCCTGTTCTGTGGAGAGGCATAACCTTTCTCTTCAAGGTATTTAGATATGGCGGTATAGCCCATCCCTGAAAGGTACAGCCTGTAAATCAGCATTACGATATGGGCTTCCGATTCATCCGCCACCAACCTGTTTTTTTCGGTCCCGGACTTCCTGTAACCAAAGGGGGCCTTCCCGAGATACTCTCCTTTCTGGATCTTGAACCTGAGAGCGGCCCGGATCTTTCTCGATATATCCCTTACATACCTTTCATTTACCCATGTTTCTATGCCGACCATATCGCTGTCAACCAGGCTGTCGAACCGTCCGTCGGCAGTAACGACCCTGACGCCATGTTCCTCAAAGAAATCTATCAACTGAAGCGTCGCAGCATTGTTCCTGCCAAGACGGGACAGGTCCTTGACCAGCACCACATCGATCATGCCTTTAAGTATATCCTCTTTCATCCTGTCCAGCCCCGGCCTTTGCACTGCCGAACCGGATACGTTGTCATCCATGTAGACAGCGGCCACTTTTCCAAGCTTGTTTGCTTCTGTGTAGGCCAGCAGCATATCGCGCTGGTTTTCGATGGATTCGAAATTTTCCTTATTGTCATCCCTGCTTATCCTGGCATATACCGCCACTCTGCTGGTTTCCGCAGGCTGTCCCATCTCCGCGCCACCTCCCGCCTTCCTGTGATCCGGCAGCCAACTGCCCGCCTTCGCCCGCAGCGAGTTTAAGGAGCCTTACGATGACCTCCCCTGCGGTCAGTTCGCCTGAATGCCTGATGGTAAATCTCCTTCCGCTGGCATGTCTTTTTTTCAACCGATCCTCCGGCATACTATGACCAAAACTCTGGTATATATATATTTCAGATATTTTGTCCTTTATCAGGGCTATTTTCATACAGATATACCTGTCCGTACAGGAAAGCTGTATAATATATCTGATAGACAGGGAAGGGTGATGGTATGGCAAGAGATATTCCAAACAAGCTGTTAACATTCCTTAAGACCGCATTGGATGATGTGGATGACGGATACGAATACGCATCTGAACTGAACAGGATCCTTAACTCGGATGAATGCCGGGCTGCTCTTTCTGCCAGGGAAATAGACGCACTGCGTGATTATGCTGATGAAGTAAAAAAAGTGGGAGAAATGGACTATTACGCCAAAGAGAGGATATCGGAACTGGAACGGGAGCATTTCGGCGCAGGAGGTATACAGGGTTATCTGAAAGGTGACCGCAGCGAGCCTGAAAAGCCTGTCTGGCCGTTTTAACATCCGATAATGGGAAAGGCTGCCCGACACCAGGCAGCCTTTCCTGCCGATATATCGTTCATGCTTCCTTGAAGAAGCTCCTCAGTTCATACAGTCCCCACCTGCACTGCAGGTATTTGCCTGCAAGGGCTTTGTCCAGTATTGTTTCGTGCAGGCATACCCGTGATGCGAACGATCTCTTGTCGATGTGCCTGAATGCCCTGGGCCCTTTTTTGAAGAATTCCCTCCTCAGTTCGCATATTTCCCTTGCGATCGTGAATATGATGTCCTCCCTCTGTTCCAGGCACTTGATCAGCCATACGGCACTGCTGAGCCATTCATTCACATGCCCTGGCCTCGGAGCGCCCCTGCGGGACAGCCCTGACACATAGATCTCGGATATGCAGACATTGGGGAATGCCTCCGAATTGTGAACGACCAGGAGTTCCCCGTTTATATCCCTGATGAAGACATCCGGCAATGTTCCGCTTACCATCTCATTGCAGCGATAATTCCGGCCCGGTTTGGGCTCCAGGCTCCTGATCTTATGGAAGAGTTCATTTACACGCTCCATGCTCAAACCGGTGGCATTGGCGATACAGGCCACATCGTTGCCTGCAACTGCATCCAGGAAGTATTCGACTATCAGTTCCGCATCCCTGTCACGTACGTCTTGCTGTCTCAGTTGGATAAGCAGACACTCGACGAGGTTCCGTGCACATATGCCCGGCGGTTCGAAAGACTGGAGTTTCTCAAGCACTTTCAGCACATCGCTTTCCGGTACGCCGAGAAGTGCCGCGGCTTCTGCAGTGTCGGCCTTCATATAGCCGTTGCTGTCTGTGTTGTCGATCAGGTATTCTCCTATGGCGTAACTCTTTTTATCCAGGCAAAGCGCGTCAAGCTGGACCAGAAGATGCTGCTTGAGCGTCAGTACCTTTTCAGGCTGTTCGGCCACAGGATCGGCCATTTCAGTATATTGACAATAATCAATGGAGTCTGTTGCTTCGATACCGGCTGAAGCATACTGTGTTGTTTCTGCCGGCGCTTCTTCGAGAGCGGGGTTCGTATCCAGCTGGTTATCGACGTATTGGAAGAGTTCCCGTGAATCCATTTCGAGTATTTCGATCGCCTGCTTCAACTGAGGTGTAAGCAAAAGCTTTTGTGAACGCACAAGATTCAGATCGACGGCGAATTCCATACGGGCCACCTCAAAAAAAGGTTATATAGTATTATATAACCTCAGAGGCTCCTTTAGTAATGCTGGCAGGCTATAAAAACAAAACACGTGATTTTACTGCGGGATGAAATACTTCACCGCCATCATGGCGAACAGGTTTATTATCAGCATAATGACATATAAAGCAAGCACTGCCGAAACAGGCCAATGCGACACCACTGTCTTCACATCCTGGCGAGGTCTTGCGATCGGCGGGATGATTTCCGTTTTGCCTTCAGTGGCATGCCTGAATAAATACAGGAGCACCGCGGCAACGGCAAGTGCAGGAACGCCTATTCCGATGATCCCGAGCAGTTCCTGCCATGTCAGAGACACGGTCCCGACGGAAGCAGGATCAGCCCACAGGTACTGGATCACTTCCGCCACCGCATTGTTGAGAAAATGGGCAAGTATACCTGCGAATATCGAACCGGTCCTGACTACATAATAGCCAAATACCAAGCCAAGGAAGATCGGTCCGAGCAGGTTCGTGATATCGAAGTGGAACAGGCCGAAAAGTATCGACACGAAGACCACTGCCCTGTAAGAACCACGCCTTTCATACGCTGTCAGCAGGAATCCGCGGTGCATCAGTTCCTCACATACTCCCGGCATCAAACCTATGACCAGGATACCGACAGCAAGTTCTCCCGGGCTTTTGGGTATCGGCAGGTTTTGCGGCGGCAGTTCGGCAATGAACTGCAGGACATATACGACAAGGTTGTTCAGCATCGTTGCTGCAATGAACAGGGGTACGGACAGCAGTATAATGAGCAGTGCGGGTCTCAATTGCAGTTTTCTGATCCTGAAGGTTTCCTTAAGATCGATTTTCTTCACGATGCAGTAAACCAGTACAGAGCCGGCAATAAGCAATTCGTTTATGATAACGACGGCATACATGCTGTCATAGACTTCGTTTCCCAGCATGAATGCGGCAATGAACTGGTATCCCAGCAATAAGACCGTGAAAACGAAAAACAGTATGTTCGCACCCGTAAGTGTCAGTTTGTTCTTCATCTGATTAACCCTTCCCTTATATTTTTATAAACAATAATATATGCCTTACGTATGTTCAGCACATTATTGTCCTTTTCTCCGTAACTATCATGTCAAGTCTGAAGTCATGATGATCCGCCGGCAGACTATCTGCCAGCTGGATCTCAAAAGCAACGCCTATTTTCAGGCAATCCTCACGCAGCAGCGGAAGCAGCCTGTCATAACAGCCGGCGCCGTAACCAAGCCTGTTCCCACGGACATCAAAGGCAACTCCGGGCACGATTGCAATATCCGGTTCACGCGTATCCAGAAGCCGCGTTTTTGACGGATCGGGTTCGAGTATGCCTTTGAAGCCCGGCACCACATCATCAACGGGATCTTTTATACCATATATGCTCAGCCTGCATCCCATCCCGGCCGCTTTTTCAACTTTCGGCAGCGCCGCTGTTTTTCCGTCCCTGATGCATCTGTAAATAAATGGTCCGGTGGACACTTCGTTTCCAAATGACATATAGGCCAGAACCAAATCCGCATTTATATACTGATCGAGAGAACATACCCGTTCGAACAGCAGTGCGCTTTTTTCCATGACCTCTTCTTTGCTGAGTCGGCTTCGTTTCTCCATGTAATACTTCCGAAATTCCTTTTTTGTCTCCATAACCGTCCCCCACCTTTGAAGACCGGCAGTCACACTTCCTGCAGCACTGATGCCTTCATCGGCAATCGCCGTTTCATCGGGCGAGCAGCATCTCCTTCAAAGGCTGCAGTATGTACGAAGAAAGAACATATAAAAATATAAGCGCCGATGCGCTCCCCAAAACAGTCGCGATGCGGATCCTCCACTTGCTTCCGGTACTGCTTCTGCGGACCACGGTGAAAATGATCCTTGATATCAGCGACAAAAGGCCGGCCACATACATGAGACCAGCAGCAGCGTAAGGCATCAGACCATGCAGGATCGATGCGCAGATCAGTATCCCTGCCACGTATACAACTATCAGTTCGGTCCAGTTTTTCAAAACCGGCCTGTCATTACGTCCGTATACGCTGAAATTGGCGGCAGGCACGAGCAGTATCGGGACAGGCAGGCCAAAAAACAGTCCCGTGAACAGTCTCACAGTGTTGTTCGTTTCAATGATGCCTGCATACGACAGTACGCCGTCAAGCATCATCGGAAGCATCATCACGGTCATGCCCACTGACGCGGCCAGTCCGGGAGGCCTTTGCGCGCCAAACCTGCGCATGACAGCCAGGTATGCGAAAGCTGTGAATATCCCCGCATATATCCCCATATCGCGCGCACACACGGGAAGTACCAAGTCTCCGGCCATCAGCGACCTCTCGGGGAGCTGATGGCAGATGAGCGATCCTGCCAAATCAAAAACTTCCTTCAACAGCAGATCCATTTCCATAATAGATCCGTTATCTGGCAAATCTCTGACCGATAAGCGCCAGTACGAAACAACCCAGACATGCCAAAATGAACAGGATGAGATTCGCCACAAGAAGCGCCGACCCGAAAGAACGTCTGTCGCTGTCATCGCTGGAACTCATGAAAACAATGGCTGTTATGATGCCTGCAAGCTGGCCTATGCCTGGCAGCAATGCGAAAAGCAGGGTCAGGAATACCTTAAGCCCGTTGCCGAGAGGGGCTTTCCCGCCGTTTTGCATCATACTCTGCCGGTGCTCGGCGTAATACGGCCTGTTTGAGGTATTGGGATCCTGGTATCCGGGCTGCCTGTCGGCGGGGTATTGCTGATCCGAACCTGTACTGAAGCCGTTTTGCTGCTCCTGATCCAGCCCCTGGTCATCGGTCACGCCATCGCCGGCCCGGGCGTAACTGTCATCGACAGGTATTTCAAGTATGCTTGCACAGTATGGACAACGCGTTGCGTTGGCAGGTATGCTCTCACCGCAAAAACCACATTTTTTCAGTTCATTATGTTCCAAAAGTCTGCCTCCTCACTATAGATAGTTTTGAAACTATTCTTTTACTATTCTCTCAGCAACCGGAAAAACCCTTTTTCCACCTGCAAAAATTCGTCCGGGTTCTATGCGAACATCATGTTTTCTATGTATTTTTCGGTAAAAACGGCAGATGACGACAGTTCTATATATCTGACTTTCCCTGCGATCTCCTCCGCAATGCGGAGCATTTCCTGCGATAAAAGGCATTCCGACGCTCCCGAACCTGACGCATTGCCGACAGCTGCGACCCTGTCCGTAAGCTGCGGCGGCAGCAGGCCTATCCTTGCCGCACTCCGTACATGTATGCTGCTGCCGAACCCCCCGGCCAGGAAAACTTTGTCGATATCGTCATGGCTGATCCCGGCTTCGCTTATCAGGGTTTCGATCCCGGCGGCAATGGCAGCCTTGGCGTTCTGGATCTCGCGTATATCCTTTTGTGTGATGGTTATCGGTTCACCGATGCAGGTCTCCTCTGCCGGGACCAGGATGAACGATCTCATACCGTCCGTCGCGGTGAACCTTTTCCTTATTTCCTGCGGCAGGCCGGCCGCTTCGCCGTCATCGGCGATCGCTCCTGTTTCATCGATGGCTCCGGCGTCAAGGAGCGCAGCGGCAGCATCAACTATTCCGGATCCGCAAATGCCTCTTGCTGCTATATTACCTATAACGGTATACCTGAATCCCTGTATCGCAAATGAATCGACAGCGCCGGCAACCCCGCCCATGCCGAACCTTATGTTCGCTCCTTCGAACGCAGGACCGGCTGCTGCGGAACATGCGGTGAGGCCGTCCTTTCCGCCGAGGACTATCTCTCCGTTGGTTCCAATATCCACAAGCAGCGAAAAACCGTCCCTCTCGTACATACCGCTGGCAAGTACGGCAGATACCGTATCGGCTCCTATATATGCGGAAACGCACGGAAGCAGTATGGCATGGCCGCTGCCATTAATATCGATGCCAAGTTCCTTCGCGCCAAGGCGCACAGTCCTGCATGTGGCCGGTATGAACGGCGACACTGCTATACCGGAGGCGTCGAATCCGGCAAGGAGATGCAGCATGGTCGTGTTGCCGCTGAATACGGCGGCATATATGTCTTTTACGTTGATTCCCGCATCATCGGCAAGACGGCCCGTCAGTTCATTCACACATTCCGTTATCAGGCTCCTCAGTTCTTCCGCAGCCTGCCCTGAAGTTCTGGCATAGTCGATCCTCGAAATCACATCCGCACCGAATTTGCGCTGAGGATTCATCATCGAAGCCACGCCGAGCAGTTTTCCGTTGTTCAGGTCATACAGATACGCAGCTACGGTGGTCGTACCAATGTCAAAAGCGGCGCCGTAAAGCCGCGGCGTAGTATCGCCGGCTTCGACAGATAAAAGTTTCCCGCCGGTCCCGACAGTCGTGACCCTGTATCCCGAACTTCTCAATAATGCCGGCAGCCCTTTTAACAACTCAAGTTCCGTTTCAATTCCCGGCAGGTTTGAAATGCTTGTCCCGGCGCTCATACCGGGCAGGCCGGACAACTCCAGTACCCTTTCCATGTCCGGCCTCTGGTCCTCCAGTGACGGAAGAGGCAATTCGATATATTTTTTCCTGACCAGCGGGTCCAAAGCGACCTGTCTCCGGGTACCGTCCGTCATAATGACAGCCTGTTCCCCGGAACTGTCGATATATATGCATACATCGGAACCGATCCTGAAACTGCATGCCAGCCTGAAACCCTTTTTAAGCCTTTCTCCCAGCAGCAGCCTCTCGTTTTCGGAAGGCTCCGCCATACCGCCTTCCGCCCTTACAATGCATTTCCCGCATGTGCCCCTGCCTCCGCACGGCGTATAGAGAGATATCCCCATACTATTCAGGATCTCCAGGAGATTGGCTCCGCTGTCCGCCATAGCAGTCCGGACGTTTCCATCCATATGTACGTCGACCCTGTATTTCATCACAGCCTCCAAAACCGCCCGCCTCAGTCCTGTCCGTCTTTGCCGCTGTCTTTATCGTCTTTGTTTTCCTCTACTGCTTCCGGAATATCTTCCTGTTTCTTGCCGCACTTATGGCAGTATTCCATTTCGATGTCGAGAATGGTGCCGCAGTTGGGGCAAGCCTTCACGTTCCTCAGTTCAAGTATCTTATCCTTCATTTCTGCTATGTTTTCGAATATCTCGTCTATCTTTACGCACTTTCTCAGCAGTTCCTCGCTGACCGCTTTTCCATCCGTATAATCTTCATAAAGCTGTTTGCCTATCTCCGTGTATAACTTCCTGATCTTCTCCTCTTCTGCATTAATGCTCATGTTGAGCTTCGTGATCTCCACGACACTGCCCGAAATCTTTGCTGCAGCCTTCGCCGTATCGGACACCTTCTTTGTGATACTGTCGAGAACAGACACTTCCATCTCTCCTTTCAGAAGCTTACTGGTACTGCGGTTTACTGCGCAGACAAAGGTGGGTGCTCCTACCGCTTTGTCACTATATTATAATATTCCAACGGGACTGCAAATACAATAACAAATCACATCCCGGCGGACGCAGGCGTTACCAGCGCGAATATGCCTGTTCCTTGACTAACATAATAGTAAATAATATAATCTAAGGGAAAAATCAGCGAAACCTTTATTCTTACTGCGAGAGGAGAGACCGGCAAATGGCGGGAGTCGTAAGGACGCGGTTCGCACCAAGTCCGACAGGTTACATGCATATAGGCAATCTTCGCACTGCCCTGTACGAATATCTCATAGCAAAAAGGTACGGAGGCAGTTTCATACTCAGGATAGAAGATACGGACCAGGAAAGGTATGTAGAAGGTTCGACCGATGTGATATATAAAACGCTCAAAACCGCAGGGCTTGAGCATGATGAGGGCCCTGACAAGGGCGGTCCGTTCGGTCCATATATCCAGAGCGAACGTAAAGCGATATACATGGAATATGCCAAAAAGCTGATAGATCTCGGCCACGCCTATTACTGCTTCTGCTCAAAGGAAAGGCTGGCTGCGCTTAAAGAGGAATGCGAGCGGCAGGGAAAGCAGTACAAATACGACAGGCACTGCCTTGACCTCTCACGTGAGGAAATAGAACAGAGACTTTCCGAAGGCGTTCCGTTCGTCATCCGCCAGAAGATGCCCGACTCCGGGACCACCAGCTTCGAGGATGCGGTATACGGGACCATAACGGTCGACAACAGCGAGCTTGAGGACCAGATACTCATCAAATCCGACGGGCTTCCCACATATAATTTTGCCAACGTTATCGACGACCATCTTATGGGGATAACTCATGTGGTAAGGGGTAATGAGTACCTGTCTTCGACGCCCAAGTACAACCTGCTTTACAGGGCTTTCGGATGGGATGTGCCTGTATATGTGCACGTTTCCACCATCATCACCCCTGAAGGCCGCAAAATGTCAAAAAGGCTTGGCGATCCTTCCTTCGAGGACCTTATCAGCCAGGGATTCCTGCCTGAAGCAGTGGTCAACTTCGTTGCACTGCTTGGATGGAGCCCGGGCACGGAGCAGGAGATCTTCTCTCTGAAGGAACTCGAGCAGGTCTTTGATATCCGCGGCATAAGCAAATCTCCGGCCGTTTTCGACATGGCAAAGCTGAGATGGATGAACGGCG
>DAOSCC010000055.1:0-2647 GCA_035361135.1 Clostridiales bacterium
CAGGAAAAACAGCTACACGATAAAGGACCTGAAAAGGCTCGGGATGCTTGACGATGAACTTGAGGCACTGCTCAGGAGACTGGCGGCCAGTGACGCCTCTGTGCTGTTCTGCGGCAAGGGGGCGGACGGAAAGACCACGCTGATGCGCGCTTTCATCAACATACTGCCGGAGATGGAGAGGGTGCTCATCGTGGAATCCGACGCCGAGATCTATCCGGACAAACCCTACTGTATCGAACAGAGGATCAAAAAGAAGAACGAGGGCGGAAGGCCTGTGACTCTGAAAGACCTGGTCCTGGACGGTTTGACCATGAGCCTGGATACATATTGTGTAGGGGAGATAACCGGGGACGAGGCATGGGAATTTGTCAAGGCGGCTTTCTCAGGACACAGGGGTATCGCGACTACCCATTCGGAAAGCGCCGAAGATGCATTCGGACGGCTGCTGACGCTTAGCAAGGGAGCCAACATAGGCGAAAGCGAGAAGACGATAAAGGAAGTGCTTGGAAGGAGCATAGACGTCATTTTCTACCTTAAGGAATTCCGCGTCGTGGAAGTCCTTGAAGTACTCGGATACGACGGGCAGACTGACAGGTTCGTCTATAAAAGGCTGTACCCCGCAGACAGGGGGTGATGCTGATGCTGGTTATCATATCTGTTTTACTGGCTGCAGCTGATACGGTGTTCGCAGTGATGGCAGCAAGAAGCCTCAGCCGGGCAAATGCCGTGGAAAGGCTGAAGAACTGGTTCCGGCAGAAGCTGCCTGGAAGAAATACCCATATTTCTCCCGGCAGCCGGCACAGGTCAGGTCCCGGCGCATATGACCCGGTATGGAAGGACCGTTTGAACCTGCTTGAGCGGATCGAACTGCTATACATTGAGAAATCAAATATAAGGCGCTACGTACCTTTTATGAACATTTACATCCTAATGCTCCTGGTTTTGCTGATATTTGTTTCGTCTTACCGGTATGTTTACGGGATATTGAGATTTGTCCCTTCGGCAGTCGTGATAAGCGGGATCCTGTCCGCGGCTCCGCTGTTCCTGCTGGAACTGCTGGCAAGGTACAATACGGAAAGTATAAGGAAAAAGCTGTCTGAGTACATATCGGTGCTCAACAGATGGTGCTCGGTCAAGGAAAACATAATGTATGCGTTCGAAAAGTCGCTTGATTCCAACATCGGGGAGCCGCTGCACACATTCATAAGGGATATGGTCATACAGGTGAACCGCGGTATGGACCCGTGCGAAGCGCTGGACATGCTGCAGATGAAGGTGGATGATGCACAGTTCAGTGATTTCATCGTAAACATCAAGCTTAGCATCAGGCACAGGGGCGATATCAGGAAGCTGCTTACGAACCTGGAAAACCAGTTCTACAAAATCGACGAGGAATACAACAGGCGCAGGATATCGACGTACAGGGACCGTGTAGTGATCTGTACCGTCATGTTTGCAGTATTGCCTTTATCATACTTCTTCATAAAAATGTCGCCGAAGGTCGGGAACTTTTACCTTGAAACACTCAGCGGGAAGATACTGCTGATGGTATTCAGCGTAATGTATGCGTTCGGGTTTTACCTGACCGCTGGCATAACCAGGTTCAGGAGCCGGTGAAGGAAGGTGATATCGTGCTGGATCATTTTGCGGTTTTATATCGGGAGAACAGGATCATGTTCTTACTGCTTGGAGCAATTAATGTGGTTCTTGGTGTGTTGCTTTCAAGGGGAGTTTCCCTGTACGGATCGGGACGGGTAACGGAAGCCATGGGAGCGAGAAAGCCGGCCGTTTCCCCATACAGGCGGTGTTCGATGCTGGTGGAACAGAGCCTTGTTGCCTGCGGGAAATTGATCGAAAAAAGGAGCATATACCAGAAGGCAAGGGACAAAATGAAGAAAGCCGGTTACAGAGGTGAATACGCCCCTGTCGCATACATTTTCGTCAGGTATGTGGTTTCTGCAGTGATATTTCTGGCAGCCCTGTTTACCAACTATCCTGACGTCATAAGACCCATAGCCTTTGTTGTCCTGGTCAATTCCATCGTTTCGGCAGTGATATCCGCCAACAAGCGCAAAGTGAACCTGCGTTTCCAGAAGCATATATACAAGATATACAAATACCTGCACAATCAGATCTCCTCAGGTGTGAAGCCGACTGATGCCGTAAGGACCGTATATGAGACTACGGATGACCGGGAGATCAGGGATGTGCTTATAAGGCTGGCGGCGAGATATGAACTCACGCTGGATATCGACAGTGCCCTGGAAGAACTTCGTTCAAGCTTTGACACCCATGAAGCCGAGACGCTGTGCCTTGCCCTGAAACAGGGGATCCAGACCGGCGACAACAAGGAACTGCTTGCAAAGCAGGAAGATATCATGTTCAAGAAATACTTCAACTACATACAGGCCGAGACCGACAGCTGCAGGAACAGGGGCGTTGCGGCCGCAGCTGTGTTCGTTGCCATAATTGCCGTGATGATAATAGTCCCGATGCTTGACGATTTGGGTCAGGCTGTGGGCAGGATATTTATAAACTAAGCGAACGGAGGGTGCAAAATGAAACTTGTGAAACTGGTCAGGGAAAAGTTCATCGACAGGCAGGGGGGATTTGGCCTCAATGAGATACTTGGCATAGCAGCGGCACT
>DAOSCC010000055.1:2747-11575 GCA_035361135.1 Clostridiales bacterium
GTTGTTTTTCTGCTTGTGTACATGGTGGAGTTTTTCATTCCCCTGTCAGTCAAAGCCGATATCGACATGATCTGCAGGAATGCTTTACTGAACATGGAGAATGCCGGGGGACTGAGCAGTGAGAAAAAGCATGAACTGAAAACTGAACTCGAGAGCAAAGGGCTGACCGGAGTGGTTATTACAGCCACTGAAAACGTAAAACAGGGCGAGAAGCTGACACTGCGCGTTGAGGGCGAATATACCTACAGCAGGATAACTTCACTTTTTGGCAGGGGCAGTGAGACTCTGCGGATAGTGTATGATAAGTCGACCATGTCGCGAAAGGTGGTCAACTGAGGTAAATGAAGGGACGGATCCTGGAAAAAGGCAGCGCAGTCACGCAGATCGTATTGATGGCAGCGATGCTGGTTTTTATTATAATACCGGTCTTTTCGGCAGTCATCGAGAAATACATACTGATGGAAAAGGCGAGAGTCATCAGGGATTCGCTTGATATGACCAATATTTCGGCTTACAATGCGCTTTCAAGTACAGATTTGGGAAAGGTCGGAATCGGTGCTGAGCGCTCCGAGGTACTTGAGATCTACAGGCAAATATTGAGCGCAAACCTCAGGCTTCATGATGACCTGGAGCCGAAACCGGATTCTGTTGCGGAGGGACGTGTGGAAGTATTGTCACTGGAGATTTACAGCAGCGGGTTCCCGGCGCAGTGCCCCGAAGGGGCAACGGTAACGAGACCGACTGTCCACAGCAGCATTTGTGTGCCTGTAAGGCCGTCGTTATACAGGAGCATCATACTTAAAATGCTGGGCAGGGATTATGTTGACATAATAGTGCATACCGATACTGAAATTCCGGTAAACAACTGATCAAAAATCAAGGTACAGGTGCGGTTATGAGAAGATATGGCTGGATTTGCGGAGCTTTTGTTATAATTATACTGCTTGTCGTGATCGAGATGAAGATAATCTCGAATGCTTCGGGGTACGAAGCAAAGGAAAGGGTCGTCGTTGCAGCTAGGGATATCGGCGAGGATACCGTTATAACCGGCGAAATGCTTGAAATAAGGGAAATAAGCAGCGGCGCCGTACATGGTGATGCTGTCAGGAAGATCGAGGATGCTGTCGGGATGACAGCGGCAGATCCCATTTATGACGGAGAGGTGCTGCTGAAAGGCAGATTGACGGAGGAAGCGTCCGATACTGTGGAGGCGCTGAACAAATCAAACAGGCTGTACTGCATCGAACCCGAATGGGACCAGGCAAACGCCTGGCAGCTGGAAAAGGATCAGCAGGTGGATGTGGTTTTTGTCCCGAACCATCTGAACCAGGACAATGCCTGCCCGGAGGCTTCAGGTGTGGTCAGTGTGACGCCTTCGCAGACCGGGATGAAAATATTGAAAAATATCAGGATAGCAGGCCTTGTCGATGAAGACGGAGTTATCATGAAAAACTGCGAGACTGAGAAGATCCCCAAATACATAATACTTGAGGTGACCCAGGATCAGGCTGTTTTTCTTGCTTATGCAAAAAGTAACGGCCGGATAGAGCTTTTGGCCATACCGGGCCGGAAACCGTGATGTTTGTCCATAAGCGTGACATTCCTCAACTATGGGGTCATTCCTTAACCGTAAAAGAATACCTCCTTGCAAAGGAGTGCCCCCATACTGTTTTCCGAGGAGTGTCCCCATAACAATTCAAATGCGTGACATTCCTCAGCCATGGGGACATTCCTTAACCACAGAGGAATGCTTCCCTGTAAAGGAGTGTCCCCACACCACTTTCAGAAAGGAGCATAAAAAATGGCGGAACTTAAGTACGAAATCAGGAAATTTCTTGGAGTGATCGGAGAAGGCACCAAGGGGTGGAAAAAAGAAGTCAACCTTATCAGTTGGAATGACCGTAAGCCCAAACTGGATATAAGGGACTGGGACGAGAACCATGAAAAAATGGGGAAGGGGATCACGCTAAGCAGGAGCGAGGTGGAGGAACTGAAAAGGCTGTTGGCAGCGTTCGATCCCGGGGAAATGGAGGCCTGACGGCCTCCATTTCTTTTGGATCCGGGAACATAACCATCGAATCATACCTTTTTGGCACAGAAAAAATCCTGTTGACTGGAACAAATGGCAATACATCATCGTCGGTAATTGGAAATATTTTATGCAGGAGAATTAACATGAAGACAAAACATATTGTACTGCTGATGATATTATTAACTTTTATAGCAATGGCCGGATGCATGAACGGAGAGTCGGCCGGCAACGGTGGCGGACCGGTGAAGCCGGCATCATCCGACGGCGGGTCTGAACCGGCGATTGCCTCGGACAGCAGCCAGGCGGCAGTTACGGAACCGGCCGGGCAGACTGGTGCAGGACCCGTCGGCAAAGACGGAGATAGAGGCGTAGTCGAAATTACTGGCAATTACACCCGTTTTGACGGGATAAAGGGATTTGACGGTGATTACCAGTATCTCTCCATGGTAGGCGAAACCGATGGCCATATTGTCATGCAGTATATGCCCGTTGAGTACAGTAAAGAAGTCAAGCCTTCACTTATGCTCGTCGATATCGATACTCTTGAAATAGCCAGGAATGTAAAGTTATACAACGTTCTCCCTGAAATCGGGGAAAATCCTGTTTCACACACCAGGGTCGCCGGAGACAGGATCATTGTTTGCCTTGAAAGCTTGGTTGCGGTATTTGACGAATCACTGGAACTGATACAGGAGATACCGCTGCCGGAAGCTATAGTCAGAAAAGCCGGCCGGACGGTTACATATGACAAGAACGGGATAATAGAAGTCTTTTACGGCGGATATGACATATCGGATGATCTCGGGAAGATCGTCTATACGGACGAGACCGGCATTTGGCTTTATGACCTTGGGTCCGGTACGGAAGAATTGCTAGCTGAGAATATATATAATGAAGATTACCTGAAGAGGAGCTTTTACCGTTTCCCGAGATTCATCGCGGACAGCGGGAAAATTATCGCAGACAGGCTGGGCTATGAGTATTCGTTGGGATATGCTGTCTTAAGTATCTCCGGCAAATCGCTCCAGACACTGGACCTTTTCAGCGAGCGGGGGATGAACGATATCTATTATGACACGGGTCTGCTGGAACCGGAGACAAATATGCTCAACAAAGAAACCGGCGACTATGAGCGGAAATCGTTCTACCTGGATTTCGAAACCGGCAATGTGACCGAGATACAAATAGAGAAAAGCATATATGACCGTTATCCTTTCCGGGACAACTTCTATGTAGGTGAAAACTATGCGGTTTTTGTTACTTATATCTGGGCCGACGACGGAGATTATTATGAAACCAGGGATGATATGTTTTACCTGAACCGCATAGATCTCAATACGTTGGAAATGGAAACCGATCTGCTGTCCGTCAGGGCGGGCGGGCCGCATATCCTGGGAGTGCTTGCAGACGGAAGAATCCTGTTCCGGTACTATTACGATGAAACCGATAACGGTGTCTGTATAGCCAGGTGAGGAAATAATACCTTCTATGGCTGATGCCCGGTCCATGCCGTTTCCTGATGCGGTCCCTTCATTGGGCAGTTCCTGTTCCGGCCGGCGGAACGGCTGTTTCGGGAACTGTCCCGATGTTCCGTCGCTTTTCAAGCACTGCCGCCGATGTTATAATTTAATTAGAAAGCAGAGGTGGTTTGATGGACAGGCTCCTGCCGAAGGCATGGGAAGGGCTGCTGAACTCTTCGAATTTCCTGCCCGTGATAGTGGGGACACTGGAGAGGATCCAGGATGCCACATGGTCTATGGAACCCAACAGACATGATAACTATGAAATGGTCTACATGAAAAAGGGCTATGCTGTATTTGAGATATCAGGCCATAAAGTC
This sequence comes from Clostridiales bacterium, assembly GCA_035361135.1. GTDB lineage: Bacteria > Bacillota > Clostridia > Acetivibrionales > DTU013 > DTU013. The sequence continues at coordinate 6,620 of DAOSCC010000055.1, forward strand.
GAACTGGGTCCCAATGACATCATTATAATCAAACCCATGCAGTACCACAAGTTCATCGTCAAGTCGGAGAGCGGGTGCGAGTTCATCGTCCTCTACTTTACGTTCGAAAACAGGATAAACGGCGAGTATGCGCAGATACCGCTGGAGGATTTCCTCAACTTCGTAAGCAATAAAGAGTCAAGTCCATATATAAAACTGAAGGTAAGCCCCAAAAATGAAATAGTCGTCCTGCTGAACAGGATAATGAAGGAAAGGGAGAGCTCGGAGCCGGGCAGTGAATTCCTCAACTATCTGCTTATAATGGAGTTGTTCGTGCTGCTTTCGCGCGCACTGAAGATGGAGTGGGAAAACAGCATAAAACTCAAAAGCTCCAAGCTAAAGGAGCTTATCGGCATATCGATAAACTATATCCACAACAACTTCGAGCGTGATATCTCGCTGGGAGACATTGCTAAGTACGTTTTCCTCAGCCCAAGCTATTTTACCAGGGCATTCAAGGAGGAAACAGGCATGAGTCCCATCAGCTATCTGCTGAAGGTCCGCATCGAGAGGGCCAAGGAGCTGCTTGTGGACACAAGTCTCAAAATCAGCGACATAGCACTGAACGTTGGTTTTTCAAATCAACAGCGTTTCAACGAAATGTTCAAGAAATATGCCGGCCTGACTCCCCTGCAGTACAGGAAGAAAAACGCCAGGTAGTTGTTCATTTGACAAAAAACATTCATATTGGCCCGTTATTTCAGTAAGTAACAGGAAGAATCGCATCGTGTCAGGCATTATTATATATACTGAATAGCCGGATCATTATTGGGAAGTCCGGAAGGCACAGGCTGCCGGGTGCCTTGGGAACAGGTTGATGTTATTGCAGCGGAAACGCGCATAATATGAAACGTGCCGGCATGTGGCATTGCTTTGCTTACGGACAGGATAACGCAGCGATTTTCTGACTGTAAACGGCTCAATTTACGATGAAATATATGATGCGATATTCTGCGCAGTATAAAATATACTGCTGTACTGCAGCCGAATGGGAGGGATGATTCATGGCCGATACAGGTACAAAGGCAAGAGGCATGACGATGACACAGAAGATACTGGCGGACCATGCCGGACTTGACAGAGTGGAAGCGGGGCAACTGATCAGGGCAAGGCTCGATATGGTCCTTGGAAACGATATCACCACTCCTGTTGCAGTGAAGGAGTTCAGAAAGATCGGCAGGGACCGCGTATTTGACAAAAATAAAATAGCGATCGTTCCTGACCACTTCACGCCGAATAAAGATATAAAGTCGGCCGAACAGGTCAGGTTCATAAGGGAATTTGCCCGAGAAATGGGCATAGTGAACTTTTTCGAAGTCGGCCGTATGGGTGTCGAACACGCCCTGCTGCCTGAGATGGGCCTTGTGGTGCCCGGGGACGTTGTAATAGGAGCCGATTCGCACACGTGCACATATGGCGCTCTCGGGGCCTTTTCCACCGGTATTGGAAGTACGGACATGGCGGCCGGTATGGCGACCGGAGAGGCGTGGTTCAAAATACCGGAAGCCATCCGGTTCGTGCTGACCGGCAGACCGGGCAAATGGGTGAGCGGAAAGGACATTATACTGCACATAATAGGCATGATAGGCGTGGACGGAGCGCTGTACAAGTCGATGGAGTTCACGGGAGACGGGCTCGGACACCTTTCGATGGACGACAGGTTCTCGATGGCGAACATGGCCATAGAAGCCGGAGCCAAGAACGGGATCTTCGACGTGGATGAAAAGACTGTCGAGTATGTGAAAGAGCATTCAACAAAATCATATAAGATATATAAGGCTGATGAAGATGCGGTATACTGCTGCGAGTACGTCATCGACCTGGGTACGGTGAAGCCGACGGTAGCGTTCCCGCATCTGCCGAGCAATGCAAGGACGATAGATAAAGTAGGCAGCATCAAGATAGATCAGGTGGTCATAGGTTCGTGCACCAATGGAAGGATAGAGGATATGAGGACAGCAGCGCAGGTACTGAAAGGACGTACCGTGCATCCTGACGTGCGCTGCATCATAATCCCCGCCACCCAGAAGGTATGGAAGCAGGCGATGGACGAAGGCCTTTTCGACATATTCATAGAAGCCGGCGCCGCTGTAAGCACACCGACATGCGGACCTTGCCTGGGCGGGCATATGGGCATACTTGCAAAAGGTGAAAGGGCTGTTGCCACGACCAACAGGAATTTTGTCGGAAGGATGGGCCATCCGGAGAGCGAGGTTTACCTGGCAAGTCCTGCTATAGCAGCAGCATCGGCGGTTGCAGGCAGGATCGCTTCGCCCGATGAACTGTAAGGACCGGCAGATGGACCCGATGTGCCCTGGCTGAAAGGGCGGACCGGCAGAGAGGGCATATTCTGAAGGACTGTAAGGCCGCATCGAAGGACAGGAGGTATTTAAATGAAGGTACATGGCAACGTGATCAAATACGGGGATAATGTGGACACTGACGTCATAATCCCTGCAAGGTATCTGAACACAAGTGAACCCAAGGAACTGGCGGCGCATTGCATGGAAGACCTTGATCCCGGATTTGCCGGCAAGGTCAAGGCAGGCGATATAATAGTCGCGGGTAAAAATTTCGGGTGCGGTTCCTCAAGGGAACATGCTCCGATAGCGATCAAAGCTTCGGGAATATCCTGCGTCATAGCAAAGACATTTGCCAGGATATTCTACCGCAATGCCATCAATATCGGGCTTCCTATTGTCGAGTGCCCGGAAGCCGCAGAGGATATCGGCGACGGTGATGTTGTCGAGGTGGATTTCGATACCGGCACCATCACAAACAAAACAAAAAATAAATCATATAAAGCAGTACCGTTCCCTGGATTCATGCAGGAGATAATCAAAGCCGACGGACTCGTCGGATATATCAGGAACCAGGGCTGATTTGTCCATAGCATCCATACATCCGGTGCACAGCCATGCGGGCATTGTGCCGTGCGGATATTGGCAAGGCGGTGCCGGGGGGATCGGAAAACAACCGGGGATCCATGGGCATATAGCCGGGTAACTTACGGTAAAACCTGAACAGGAGGAAAGACATTTGAATTACAGAATCGCAGTCATAAAAGGCGACGGGATAGGGCCTGAGATAGTCGACCAGGCCATCGCCGTTCTTGATGCAATCAGCGAAAAATGCGGCATCAGCTTCACATTCAGCGAAGTGCTTATGGGAGGCTGTGCCATAGATGAATATGGAGTGCCGTTGCCGGAGTCTACGCTGGAGACATGTAAAGAGAGCGACTCTGTATTGCTTGGCGCCGTCGGAGGTCCGAAGTGGGAAGGACTGCCGGGGGACAGGACGCCCGAGGCAGGGCTGCTCGGCATACGGGCCGGGCTCGGCCTGTATGCGAATCTCAGGCCGGCGGTCATATATGAAGCGTTGAGGGAAGCGTCTCCACTTAAGCCTGAAATAGTCGGAGGGAAAATAGATATCCTTGTCGTCCGTGAACTGACAGGAGGCATCTATTTCGGCGAAAGGGGAAGAAACGGGAAGGGGACGCCCGATGAATGGGCATATGATACCGAACGGTATTCCGTGCCTGAAATTGAGCGGATCGCAAGGATAGCGTTCGAAGCTGCCTCAAAACGCCGCGGGATCGTCACATCCGTCGACAAGGCCAATGTGCTTGAAAGTTCGAGGCTGTGGCGTGAAGTCGTGACAAGGGTGTCAAGGGATTATCCCGGCGTTGCGCTGAACCACATGTACGTGGATAATGCCGCCATGCAGCTCGTCAGGAATCCGGGCCAGTTCGACGTCATCGTGACGACGAACATGTTCGGTGATATATTGTCCGATGAAGCTTCAATGATAACGGGCTCTATCGGCATGCTCCCCTCTGCCAGCCTGGGAAGCGGCAAACCGGGGCTATATGAGCCGATACACGGCTCAGCGCCCGACATAGCGGGACAGGATAAGGCGAATCCGATAGCCACCATCCTTTCTGCAGCGATGATGCTCCGATACTCGCTGGGCGAGAATGCCGCGGCGGATCTGATCGAGAATGCTGTCGTAAAGGTCCTGGAGAAGGGTTACAGGACTCCTGACATAGCGTCTTTCGGAGGAACTGTCACTGGTACGAAGGAAATGGGCAGGCTCATAGCGGAAGAAGTCAGGCGGGCCGAACCCTGATTCACCAGGCTTCTGCATGCCCGGCGCTTCGTCGGGACACCGATGATGCAAGGGGTTTGTTCCTGTGACCGAAAAAAATCCTCTGATCAAGGTGTTATAATTATACTTTAAAAAGTATAAATAGCAATGTGGCTTTCCCTGCATTGCTTTTTTCATATGTTATCAAAAGCTATTATATATTATTATTTATTTTCACATTTTATTGTTAGAATATAAAAATTCTGCTTTATATTCTAGCATAACGTAAAAATAGTAAACATAAAATTTAAACATATAACGAAAAATAATGTATAATTATAACAAAACATAGCAGGATTTTTGATCCGGAAATAAAACCAGCAGATATCGGAGATAAGCGCCCCAAAATGCCAAAAAGCCTGAAAATACTGCACCAGACAGCATGATCCGACGTTTTGCATGCTCAATAACAGGCAATACAGTAAAAAATTTTAGTGAAAAATAAATGCTTTTTCAAATTGCATTATTTTTTTCTTTCGTGTATTATGTTTACAGACTATTTTTGGGGTCGTCCGCTCGACGCGGTCAGTTGTCCCTGTTAGGCTAACAGAAAGGGTGTCTTGATTGGGGAAGTATATAGTTAAAAGAATCCTGCTTGCGATAGTCACGCTGTGGCTGGTTGCAACAATTACGTTCATATTGATGAACATGGTTCCCGGCGGGCCTTTCCTTGCTGAGAAAGCGCCGTCCGAGGCGACGCTGAAGGCCCTGAACGAGAAATACGGGCTTGACAAGCCGTTGATAGTTCAATACAAGAACTATTTGACCAGG
>DAOSCC010000056.1:0-2742 GCA_035361135.1 Clostridiales bacterium
TCAAGGTGTCTCCTTTAATTTTACATTATATGTTAGCGCTTTTGCTCATTTATAGCATGTATTATTCTTTGATAAGGACTGGTTAATTATGCTGTATCTGTGGTAATTTTAGTTTGGAGCAGGTTTCAGCCGGCATTATTGCTCGATTTCCGGACGCCGGACAGTGAAGACGGATCGTGAAACGGATGATTGCCGTCCGGAGGACTGCGTTGTATAATTGACATATTGTTTGTGCTGTTGAATTTGTGCTTACTGAAAGGTTGAAGTGGGTTTATGGTCCCGCAATTGATGAAACCGCTGCGTGCTTTTCGCCGCAAATACGCCTATGTCACTGCTCAGCCGTCCGGCCGGGCTGCTGTTTTTTTCACCTTTGAAGGCATATTGTACACATTGGCATTCAGCATGATCAACAACAATAACAACCTGTTCGCGATGAGGCTTGGCGCAAGCGATCTGCAGATCAGCCTGCTGACCACATTTTCGCAGATAACCGGGCTGACGTTCCTGATACCAGGCGCCATCCTGACCGACAGGCTGTCGGACAAGCGCAGGATGGTGACCCTGGCGCTGCTGATGCTGTCTGTGTCATACTTCCTGATTGGATTTACTCCTTTTTTTGGATCTTACAGGTATTACGCGTTCCTGGTCCTGATGAGCATATCGGTGTGCCCCCTGACACTGTATAACACGTCGTGGCAGGCCTACTTTTCTGATGTGATACCGATCGAACACAGGAACCGGATCCTGTCTTCGAGGACGGCAGGCACATTTCTCGCCGGCATGGCTGTTTCGCTTGTCTGCGGGAACCTGCTCGCCGCTTTCGAGGGATACGATGCCAAGATAAGGGTACACCAGTCATTTTTCTGGACGGCCAGTGTGCTGCTCATAATACAGATAATTGTACTCAACCGGATAGACCATACGGGCGACGGTACCCGAAAAGCTGTTAAATTGAGCGAAATCAAAGATACGATCGTCGGATTGTCCAGGAACAAACTGTTTCTTAGTTTTCTCGGGACTTCTTTGTTTTTCCATATGACATGGCAATCCGACTGGACATTGTACTTCCTCGGCCAGGTCCGGTATCTTGGGCTGAATGAAGCATGGCTGAGCTATGTGAGTATCGGGGGTACGCTCGCCCAGTTCCTGTCCGTCGGCCTGTGGAGGAGAGTCAACGATAAAATGGGCGTCAGGTTCGGCATTATCTTCGGGAACATCGGCCTGGCCGGCTGCGTGGCCAGCATGCTGATCGCCACTGGCGTGCCGGCTTCCGCGGGACCTGTCGTGTTCCTGGTCCTAAACACTTTGTCAAACGTGACATATCCCGCAGTCCAGATGAATCTGCTGCAATGCCTTCTGCAGGTTGCCCCTGAAAAGAACAAGACACTCAGCATATCGATATATACGATGTTCATAACTTTATCGAACGCGTTCATGCCTATGGCGGGAGTTGCTGTCTACACGGCTCTTGGGGGAGATCTCAGTGCTTATCGTACGACGTTCTGGATCATATTCTGCCTTAGGATAATATCGACAGGATTATGGACGCTGCGCTGGTATTTGCTCCGCAATGAGCCAAAATAGCAGGGAGGTGAAGAGGAGATCACTCCAGGGGAAGGCGAAGCACCAGGGAGGCAAATCAGTGATTGCCCCCTGACCGGTTGCCTTTGCAGGTGCATTTCATGCGATGCTGCGCTCGGCTGCAACATCGGTTTTCATCTGCTTTACGATCCCGTAATAAGTCCTCGACGTGTAACTATAGCTGAAGCCGTACAGGACCGTGAACAAGGCTGCCACGATAAGGCCGCATCTGATGATGAGGCCTGTGCCGAAGAGCGACAACGCATTGAACATCCTTACTATCATGTTGAAACCCGCCATTGTGTGCAGGAGTGCGATGACAAGCGGTGAGTAGAAGACCATGAGGATCTGCTTCCTGATAGTACCCTTTACTTCTGCGTCGCTCATGCCTACTTTCTGCATTATATCGAAATTATCGCGGTCGTCATACCCTTCTGTTATCTGCTTGTAGTACATGATCAGTACCAGGCACATTGTGAATATGATGCTGAAGAAGATGCCTATGAACAGCAGCCCGCCGTTCATGGACAGGGTCCTGAGCTTGCCGGCGACACCATTTGTGAGGTTGTAGAAGCCGGGCTGTGATTCACACCAGGAACTCACGCTATTTACATAATTGTCCTTGCCGTTTTCCTGACCTGTCAGGTTGAACATGATAGTATATCTTCGGCCCCTGTCCGCTGCGCTGCCGAATTCTGCCAACAGCTTGTCCATCACATCAGTGCTGCTTACGACCATGTAATACTCCGGGTTGAATGTGTTGTTATCGGCTTTTCTCGAAAACACTGCCGAGTCCAGTTCTTTCTTTACATCAAATGTTTTTGTGCCCAGTATGATCCGATCATATTTTAAGTCAGGACCTGACGTGAATATGAAGACCTCGTTGTCGTCCAGGGTTTCATTCGTGTTTTCCATTGCATTATAATCATCAAGGAGTATCAGCCTGATGACATCACTGTCATAAGCAGTACTTTCCGGTTCCGGTACTGCGAAGGTATTTCCATTTATGACCGTCAGGAGTACCTGGCAGGTATAATCAATCCTGCCTGTTATTTTTACATTTGAGGCATCAGCCAATTCCAGCAGCTTATTGTCCAATTCAGCCCTGTTGCCGAACTCTGTGTCATTGAAAATTATGACGGCATCAAATGGGTTTTGGAA
>DAOSCC010000056.1:2842-11414 GCA_035361135.1 Clostridiales bacterium
GTCCCTATTATGACAAGCGAAACGGCCAGGAAAAAGTTCATGAAGATCATGGAATCCAGTTTTGATGTAATGGATATCGTATATCCCATGCCCAGAAGTACAAGGCCTGATACAGCTGTGAGCCAGAGATGCTTTGGTTCCCTGTCTCCCTTTTTCGCACCTGTCAGCAAATCATTGGGTTTTGCCCTGAAAACCCGGATAATATTCATGACCAGGTTGATCCCGTATACGGCAAGAAAATACAGCAGAGTCTGGTAAAAAGCAACGGGGCTGAATCCGAAGGACGCGCTGACAGACAGTGACGTTAAGTTCAGCAGCATAAGGAACATCAGCTTCGAGAATACAAGCCCGAATGTGATCCCGATGATCATGACTATGCTGAAAATGATAAGGGATTCCCATGCCATCATTGCCGCGATGTGCTTCTTGTCGAGCCCGAGGATACTGTAAAGGCCAAGTTCCTTTTTCCTGCGCTTGATAAAGAAACTATTGGCGTAGACGATGAATGGCAGCAATATCAGCCCCAGCAGGATCTGGCCGATCCGCATGAGCATGAGGGCATAGCTGTTCCGGGGCAGCGTGTACATGATGTCGTTGGCCAGGATCGATGCAAATACGAAGAAAATGAATACTGAAAAACTGCCGGCCATAATATACGGGAAATAGGATGTGCCGTTTTTGCGGATCCCCATCACGGACAGTTTTGGCAAAAGCAACAGCTTATTCATTTTTCATGCCTCCTGTCTGTATGACCGTCAGTGCGTCGGTTATCATCGTGTACATTTCTTCATTGGAAGCGTTGCCGCGGTAAATCTGGTGGAAAACGCAGCCGTCCTTTATGAACAGCACCCTTCCTGCATGGCTTGCGGCATTGATGCTGTGGGTGACCATCAATATCGTCTGCCCCTCTTTGTTGATTTCCGCAAACAGCTTAAGCAGCCTTGACGATGCTTTTGAGTCCAGTGCGCCGGTAGGCTCGTCCGCAAGCACGATTTTAGGATTTGTGATCAGCGCCCGCGCTGTGGCCGTCCTCTGTTTTTCACCGCCTGATACCTCGTACGGGTATTTCTGCAATATTTCTTCGATCCCGAGTTTCCTTGCCAGCGGTTCAAGGCGCCTTTTCATTTCTTCAAGCGGTGTCCCGGCCAGGACCAGCGGAAGGAAAATATTGTCCTGGATTGTAAAGTTGTCGAGCAGGTTGAAATCCTGGAACACAAAGCCCAGGTTGTCACGGCGGAATGCTGCCAGTTCGCGTTGGGGGATCGTTGCCAGGTCCTTGCCTTCCAGCAGTATCTGTCCGTCGGTCGGACGGTCAATTGTGGCCAGGATGTTGAGAAGGGTCGTCTTGCCTGCGCCGGATTCGCCCATTATGGCAACATATTCGCCCTTTTCAACGGAAAAGGTAACTCCGTTCAGCGCATGCACCTTGTTTCCGCCGAGCCTGGTGCTGTAAACTTTTTTAACGTTGTTTACTTCAAGCAGTGCCATTACCATCTTTCCTTTCTTTTCTTCTCTCTTTCCATTTCTGTTTCTGCCCAATACCTGTGCGGCTATTTAAATATGCCTGGCATATGCCGTGAAATACCGTTGTTTTTTCTGTATACTTTCCGGGCTGCTTCTATTTTGATTTTATATCCGTCTGTGGTCCGGTGCCATAATACTTCCTTACATTTCATTTTGCAAACTTACATTTTTGTAATGAAACAGGGGAGATTGCGAGGAAACAGGAGTGATTTGATGCATGGACGCAAACATATGATACATTTGCGACGATTCCGCTTTGCGAAATTACGGCCCTGACTTCGGTGATCCGTGAAAAAACTATTTGATATCCGGGCAATAACGGCTGGATGCGCAGGATTTCAACTCACAGACCTTCCGCCGATTCCAGCGAAAATCCGACTATGACCCTTGTGCCTTTCCCGACTTCAGAGGTTACTTCGACGGTGTGGGACAGCTTGTCCAGTATCTTTTTGCACAGGTACAGGCCGATCCCTGTGGACTTCTTGTCAAGCCTTCCGTTGTAGCCTGTATAACCACGCTCGAAAATGCGGGGCAGGTCTTCGGGACGGATCCCCATGCCCGTGTCCTCGATCACTAGATAAGCATTCTCCGGAGTGGTTTCAAGATATATCGATATGCCGCCGCGAGGGGTATATTTCAGTGCGTTTGAAATGATCTGCCCGAGCGCGAACTGCAGCCATTTTTCGTCAGTGACCACAAGGCAGCTGAATTCCTGCAGATCAAGGGACAGTTTACTGTTGATGAAGAGGGTCGCGTATTTTTTCAGCGCCTGTTTCACGATATCATGCAGGTCATATTTCCTGAACAGGAAGTCGGAGGAGATGCTTTCAAGCCTCTGGTAATACAATACCATGTCGACGTACTGCTCTATCTTGAATAATTCTTCGGACAGCAGTCTGGGGACTGACTTGTCTTCGCTGCTGTTCTGCAGAAGCAGCCTCATGGCCGAAATTGGGATTTTGATCTGATGGGCCCACATCGAATAATAGTCGCTCATGTCCGCATCCTTCAGGCTCATTTCAGACCTGAGCCGTGTGAGGTCGCTCGTCAGTTTCTCAATGATCTGGTGGTACTGCTGGTCCATTACGCCTGAAGGAGGGGGAAGCAGTTCAAAAAGATTCTCGGTATTCCCGATAGCAGCCTGGAATGCCTCGTATCTTCTGGCATATCTCACAAAATCGAAAATTCCGAAACACAATACCGTAAATGCCCACAGGAAGAATCCATACAGCAGGTCTGACAGGTTTTCCAGGTGATACAGCAGGCATACCGCGAAAAACAGGAGCATGCCGGACAGGAAAACCGCTGCTGCCTTGCGCCTTTCCAGGATATATCCGTAAAGGAGCCGATGTACAGGAAGTTTGCTTATTGCAGGATTTTTTGCTGAGGTATGTGTATTTTTCAGTTTGGCCATGATTTTCACCTTCGTTCGGATAACCAAAGCTCTCTGCCGGACCTTTGTTACTCGCTTTCGATCAGGTAGCCCAAACCTTTTTTTGTGCGGATAAAATCCCTGATCGAGGCTTCTTCAAGTTTTTTACGCAGCCTGTTCATGTTTACCGTGAGCGTATTGTCATCGATAAAGCAGTCATCGTCCCATAACCGCTTCATTATGGCTTCTCTCGAAATCGTTTTTCCGATATTTTCAAAAAGCAACTGCATTATTTTGAATTCATTTTTCGTAAGCTCGACCTTTTTCCCCTGGTATGTAATCGTCCCGTCGAGGGTGTTGAACAGCACTCCCTTGTGTTCGAGCCATGCGGACTGTTCATTATACGCGTAAGTCCGCCGGAGCAGCGCTTCTATCTTGGCCCTCAGGACTTCCAGGTCGAATGGCTTCTGGATATAATCATCTCCGCCCATGTTTACCGCCATTACGATATTCATGTTGTCCGAGGCAGAAGAAATGAACATGATCGGAGTGCGGGACAGTTTGCGGATTTCCTTGCACCAGTGGTAACCGTTGCAGAACGGAAGATAAATATCCATCAGTACAAGCTGAGGCTCGACCCGGCTGAAACAGCCGGTAACATCATTGAAATCATCGACGCAGTATACGTCATAACCCCAGCGGTTGAGATATTCCCGGATAACATTTGCTATTACGTCATCGTCTTCGACCAGCAGTATCCTGTACATAAGCCCGCAGAGCCTCCCTTGCCATAAGGATGATCATACCGCTGCCAAAGCCGCAGATCAAGTGCCGTCCCGTCCGTGTTTGCTGCAGCCCGGAATCTGCGGCCTGTTATTTGATATTCGGCATTTCTGACCAGTTATCTGCTGTATAAAATGTTATCATTTATATTGAAAAAATAAAAGCCGTGCTGAAGGCAGCAGGACAACTCACCATATCGGGCCTGACCGGTTTTCGCAAATCTGCGGCCGGATATTGACATTATCCGGAAACTGGCGGATTATAAAAATAGTATGGAAACACTGATGATAAACCGATAAGACTGATATAGCATATGGATGTGTTCGAATATTCATCATGAAAGGTCGTGGATCACAGATGGCTTCCGGCAGATTACGGCTTCCGCGCCTGATAAGCGACGGTATGGTTATCCAGAGGGACAAGGCAGTCAAAATATGGGGGTGGGCCGGTAAAGGCGACATCGTTACCGTGAGGCTGACCCTCCAGGCACATGAGCATCCGGTGAGTACCGGCATGGATGCCGGATCTGATGGCCATGTGTACGGATATGCGGCGGAACAGGTACATGAATGCACAGCAGGTACTGACGGCAGGTGGGAAATCATGCTGCAGCCGTTGGAGGCCGGCGGTCCGTACACCCTTGCGGTGAGCGCTGCCAGGGGCAGCAATGAGAACTGCGCCGGAGGATGCGGCGAAGATAATGCCGCTGCGGCAGAACAGATAACCGTGGGAGATATATTTGCCGGCGACGTATGGGTATGTTCCGGACAGTCGAACATGCAGACGCCAATATCCAGGCTGGCGGACCTGTTCGGAAAGGAGATCGCCGAGGCATGCAGCAGCGAGATCAGGTATTTCCAGGTACCGGAACGGTATGATTTCAATAAGGTGCACGAAGACCTGGAAGGCGGCAGCTGGGCTAGCTGCGAAGCACCTGAAAAAGTAATGGGATTTTCCGCAGTGCCCCTGTTTTTTGCTTCTGAACTGCATAAAAAATATAACATCCCGGTTGGGGTCATCAATGCAAGCGTCGGCGGTTCCCCCATCGAAGCGTGGATCAGCGAGGATTCGCTCGCAGACTGGCCGGACAGCCTGGAGGAACTGGCCAGGTGCAAGGATGACGCATATGTCGGCGAAGTAAAAAAGCGCGATATGGAAGCCATGTCCCGGTGGTTCGGGCAGCTGGACCGGCTCGACGAAGGACTCGGCAGTCCGGGGGAGCCTTTGTACAGCAAAGATATCGACACGTCGGGCTGGGCGGATATAAGCATCCCGACAAGCTGGTCCGATGCGGGATTGAAAAATTTCTATGGATCGATATGGCTGAAAAAGACGTTCAGCCTTCCAGCCAGGCTTGCAGGCAAAGAGGCGATACTGAGGCTCGGCACCATCATCGACAGCGATGTGGCATTTGTGAACGGCGTCCAGGTAGGAAACGTCACATACCGTTACCCGCCGAGAAAGTATGTTATACCGGCCGGATTGACAAAAGAAGGCGAAAACACAATTACCATAAGGGTCATCAGCAATTCCGGAGACGGCGGGTTTGTCGAGGATAAACCCTACAGCATCGAAATCGGCGATATGGTCATCGATCTGACCGGCAGATGGAAATACAAAATCGGAGCCGCAATGGAAGACCCGCTGCCCGAAATGACATTCTTCAACTGGAAGCCTGCCGGGCTGTATAACGGCATGCTTGCGCCCCTGCACAGCTATGCTGTGAAAGGCATAGCATGGTACCAGGGCGAAGCGAATACGGACAGGCCCGGCAGATATTTCGGCCTGTTCAGGAAGATGGTCGGCAGTTGGAGAGAAGCATGGGGATATGACCGGCTCCCGTTCCTTTATGTACAGCTGCAGAACTGGCAAAGGCCTGTGAGCGAGCCTGGCGACAGCCAATGGGCACGGCTCAGGGAGCAGCAGCTCAAAGCGCTGTCTTTGCCCGATACCGGAATGGCTTCGGCGGTAGATGCAGGCGAATGGAACGATATACACCCGCTGGATAAGCTTACTGTGGCCAGAAGGCTTGCCCTGGCCGCGTATAAGGTAGCATACGGGGAAAATATCATAGCTTCGGGCCCTGTCTACAAGGATATGGTGAAGGAAAAGAACCGCATCATTATACGATTCATGGAGCCCACTGGCGGTTTGGTGTCCGTCGACGGCAAGCCTCTGAGGCATTTCGCCGTGGCAGGGCCTGATCGGAGATTTGTATGGGCTGATGCGAAGATCGATGGTGACACTGTCATTGTCTGGAATGACGAAATAGAGGACCCGGTGGCGGTACGCTATGCGTGGGCCGACAATCCGGAGGGAGCGAACCTTTACAACAAGGCGGGCCTGCCTGCTTCACCGTTCAGGACCGACGACTGGGACTGAGGCGCAGGATCATTTGTCAGAATAGCCATACTGGGCTTCTATAGCCCTGTACTCTTCTTCCACGTCTGCGACCAGTTCATTCCATGTTATGCCCCAACCTGCCAGGTACTTGATGGGATCGGTGTGGTCAGTGCCGCCCCAGTATAAAGTAACATGGTAATGGCCCCAGAGCGTGCCCGACTTGTCCGGTTTTGCCGGAGTTACTCCAAGCTGGTTCATATAGAGATATTCGGCTGCCCTCCTGACGAGTTTTTTGTATGAAGCCTCGAAATCACTCCGTGTATACTCATGGCACAATTCCAGGTGTATGTACCTGTCGTTGGCCGCCTGCCCGGCTCCCCACGCCTTGTAATCAGGATCGGCGACCTGTATGATCTCATCCGCGTCTATGAATTCGTGCACAAAAGCATTCTGCCAGTTGGTTCTGACGAAGTTTGCCTCCATCCTTGCATTGTCACCGGGGCTGTCCGTGTAATGGATTACGACGCCTTCATATTTGCCTATGCCCTTAAGGTACGGTGCTTTCGGGAGATCAGGGATCCACTCTGTTTTGACCTTGTACAGGGGCTTTATTTTCACGGGGATATCGGTTCCTGTCCCGCTGCCCCTGGAAGAGTGTTCGATTTGCCCGACGAGCCTGTCTATCAGGGATAATGTTTCTTTATCAGCTACTCCATGAGGTTCCATGCCGTGGTACTTCTGCAGCTGTACCAGCGCTGACTCGGTAATAGGCCCAAAATTGCCCGTGGGCGTAACTTTCATGTATCCCAGCAAGTTCAGCTTTTCCTGGAGCTTTTTCACTTCGCTGCCTGTTGCGCCCTGGGTCAGACCATCAGGCAATGACTTTTTCCTGTCTTTGAGCAGTTCATCCATCTTTGCGTGTGTCAGGGAAGCGACGACGCCGGTAGTGGGTATATTATATTTCTTCTGGAACTTCTTTACCGCTGCATATGTTATATCGCCGAAATACCCGGTGGGTTCGGCGTTGAAGAAACCCAGCTTTTTCAGATTGATCTGGAGTGTCCTGACGGCTTCGCCCCTCATGCCTTTTCTCAAAACGGGTTTAGACGCCGCAAAAACGCACGTTGAGGAGGTCAGGATCGAAAACAGCAGTACTATTGTTATTAAGGCAAGTAATCTTTTGTGACGATTCATTGGAAGCAACCCCCAAAGACAACTGAAACCAATGCAACTTATCGACAATTTCTCTTACTATATTTCAATATTACCATATTTTTGACACATTTAAAACAAGGAATTTCAGAGGAGTTGCGGGATGGATGGCGGGATGCGGTCACAGAATATCGAAAAGCGTTTAAAAAATTAACGAATTGTTCATAATTTTTAATGTCCGGTTATGATATAAATTTAAGAGGTCCTTTTTTGGATCGACTGTATGTTAACGAATGTTGAAAACGGACATTGTAAAAATGGACGGGGCTGATATGAAAAAGTTTGATAAAAAGATACTGATGATCCTGATGGTAATCATTACAACGGCGGTCGTCGTTGCGATGCTTGTCCGGTCGACGAAGGCTTTCGAGGTCTTCCTCGACGACAGGTCCGTCGGTGTCGTGGACAATCAGTCCACTTTCACGGAACTTGTGGAGAACATAAAGAAAAATGCCGAGAGCCGCTATGGCACGGAAATGCTTGTCGCAAGCAGGATCGAGTATAAGGAAGTGTACCTGCCTGACCACGACAGGGTCATAGACGCATCTTCGGAAGAGTCGGTATCGCAGGTGGAGAAAAGCGTACTGCTGGATGCCAAAGTATTTGCAATCAATGTCAACGGCGAGGATATCGCATATTTCCGTGACAGGGCTTCAGCCGAACAGGTGCTGGAAATGGTCAGGGCCCCCTATGTGCAAAATGCGGGAGAGGGCGTCTCTACCTGCTTTGTAGAAAACGTCAGTATAAAGGAGAGGGTCTTCCCGATCCAGCAACTGCCGGAACTGCAGGATCCTGAGGAAGTTTACAGCAGTATTATGCAGGAGAATGAGACCATAAAGAAATACGTGGTGCAGAAAGGCGATACGGTCAGTGAGATCGCAGAAAAGCTCGGCGTCAGCATCAAGGATATTGTAAAGGCAAATCCCGACCTCGACATAGACAGGATCTCCATCGGGCAGGAACTGAACCTTGCCGTGCCGAGATACAGAATCAATGTGATGCAGTCCAGGACTACCGTTTACGAGGATGCCGCTCCCTGTCCCGTTGAATACGAGGAGACTGATGAGCTCTACAAGGGGGAGTACAAGGTCAAGGTCGAGGGAGTGGAAGGCACGAAACTGGTAAAGGCGTGCTACATAAGCATAAATGGTTTCCCTGAAGAAACAAGGATCCTGGATGAGACCATCATTAAAGAGCCGACAACGGAAATCGTACTGAAAGGAACCAAGCAAAGGCCGCGTACCATGGCTTACGGCGTCTTCTACTGGCCCAGCAGGGGCAGGATAACCTCGCGGTACGGGCCGAGATGGGGAGAGAAACATTCGGGAATAGACATCG
>DAOSCC010000057.1:0-11395 GCA_035361135.1 Clostridiales bacterium
TCGAGAAGATAACCGGACGCAAATATGACCGGATCCATATCGTGGGCGGCGGGTCAGGCAACGCCCTCCTGAACGCCTTTACCGCAAACTGCTGCGGAAAGCCGGTGTATGCAGGCCCCCAGGAAGCTACGACCCTGGGCAACGGCATCGTTCAGATGATATCGCTGGGCGAGGTGTCCGGTTTTACCCAGGCAAGGAGAATAGTAAAGAACAGTTTCCCGCCGGCGGAGTTTATGCCGCGTGATACCCGACAGTGGGATGAGGCTTATCAAAGATTTATTGAGATGATCAGGAAATAAGGTGTCCAATCATGGCGTTATGAGAATAGATAGAAGAACGGTTCCCGTCAGGACATGGGGACGGTCCCCGCGCCTCATTTCTCCAGAGACGCGGGGACCGTCCCCATGTCGTATGTCTGTATGCCTGTTGTCGTGCCAGGTACCCTTTGGCTTATCCTTGTCTTGCTTCCTTTATTTTTGCCGCGAACTCGGCGGCCAGTTTCCTTATGCTTGCGTAATCGCCGGTTTTGGCGCCTGCGGTGAGACTTCCGCCGGCACCGACAGCGACTGCTCCCGCTTTGATCCAGTCACCGACGTTGTCGATGCTGACGCCGCCTGTCGGCATAAGGTTAGCCTGGGGCAGGGGCCCTTTTATCGACTTGATTATGCCGGGGCCGAAGGCTTCTCCGGGGAATACCTTGAGTATGTCGGCTCCAAGTTCCATTGCCTCCACGACGCCCTCGATGGTCATGACACCGGGCATGCAGGGAACCTGGTAACGGTTGCAGAGCTTCAGCGTTTCCCGGCTGAGATACGGGCTCACTACATACTGGGCGCCCGAAAGGATCGCTATCCTCGCTGTCTCGGCGTCGAGCACGGTACCAGCGCCGATTATGATTTTACCGGCGTATTCTTTTGCAAGCTCTTCTATTACTTTTGTGGCTCCCGGTACCGTGTACGTTATTTCAATCGCTGCAGCGCCGCCCTCAAGGCACGCGTCTGTGATCCTTTTCGCCATGTCGGCGTTGTCTGCCCTTACTACTACCACCAGTCCCGAATCGGTGATTTTTTTGAGTATTTCCCACTTTTTGAACATGTCAGCCTCCTGTCGGTAGTCATAATAGAGTTGGACCGTACGTGTCACTTCCATTTCGGGTTGTCGATAATAACCGGTTTTCCATCCTTTTCAGCAATCAGCTTCCTGAAGCCTTTTGTTTCTATCGTTCCATAATCGTGTCCGGCGTCTGCGCGAAACACGAAGAAGGTTACCAGTTTTTCGTCCCCGATGTTTATGCTCCTGTGGGCATATCTGCCGGGCACATAAACTGCCCTGCCGGGGGTCAGAAGCTGCGCATCCCAGTCTCCTTCGGGGTTTTCCATGAGCATGTAGCCTTTTCCGCTCAGGCAGTAATATACTTCAGCAGTATCGAGTATCGTATGGAAATGCCCTTTTGTCATGAAATATTCGTTGCCGACCTTGCCGGGGTACACGATACTGGTGCCGAACAGCAGGTTGCCCGATGTCTCCGGCAGGCCAAGCTCATAGAAGTCGTATACTATCTCATCGTTTGCGCCTACTGCTGCTTCATATGCAGCATCATCCGCATACATTCCTCTCATTTGGGAAAGAAAGCGCCTGGTGGGTTTTCTTTCGTCGGACATGCCCGTTATTAAGTCAAAGTACATTGCAAAAGGATCAACTTTAATATCATTCATTTTTATCCTCCCAGTCAGTTGATATCGTGGTTCATGATTCGCTGCCCGTGGCTATAGTCTATTGACCGGTCCATAATAATCAGCCGTTATTGCGGACTTCATCGGCTATCTTTTTGCATTCGCCGAAAAGTTCCGGCGTTATTTCAATATGGAATACTTCGGCAATGACCTGGGTCCAGCCGTGTATGAAATACGTCCATCCATCTTCTACATGCAGGTTTTTAGCCTCTTTCTGCGCAAGAGCCTGGTGCATGAAGAGCAGGTCGCCCCTGTAGTTGATCTCCCAGACGAGGCTGTTTTCGGGGAACCGGGCCTCATCGGTCAGAGGGGAACCGGGCCTGTCTTTGCCAAGGCCTGTGGCATTGACTATCAGTGAGTAGGGTTTCAGCCTGTGCAGCAGTTCATCGTTCTGGCCAGGCCCGGGAGTAAGATGGAATTCCGCGTTGGCATCCGGCCTGATCTGCCTGACGATGCTTTCTATATGGTCAAGCCTTGGCTTGCTCCTGTTGCCGACGATCAGCCTGTCTGGTATGTTGTCGCCCTTGTCCATGTTGAGAAGGTAAGCGGCCATGGCCACTGCACTTCCGCCGGCGCCCAGCAGCAAGACATCTCCGCCGTGTTCTTTGAAGAAATTCTTCGGTACGAACGCTTCGAGCGACAGCCCGGCGGTGATGGGATCCTTGGCATATCCTTCGAGCCTTCCGTCTTTTTTCGAGATGCAGGAAAGTTCGCTGAACATCACAGCATACGGATCGAGATAATCAAACAGGTCCTTTGCGGCATTATACAGGTCGATCTTGTGCGTCGTGACCAGCGCGCCAAGTGAGAGTTCGTCGTTTTTGATGAAATCGACGACTTCCCTGTACACTTCGGGGTTTGCATGTATCTCGATGTCGATGCCCTTTATAACCGCGTCCTTAAGGCCCAATGCCTTTGCCCACAACGGGAACACCTTCATTATCGAGGATTTCGTTGTAGTGACGCCAATGAAGTAGAATGCAGGTTGTGTTGCTTTTCCTGGTAAGTTCATGGTGTATCTCCTTTCATTATCGTTGTTCTGTCTCAGATATTGCTTAAGGGAATTTTCCTTTGCAGAAAACCTCCCGATCCGTCAGTTTTAAGGCCAGGCGGACAGCAGTTGCCATCCGCCGGGTTATAAGCTGTTGCATGCGCACCACGGACATCACGACGGCAGTCATGATGAACGTTATGTTTTCTTCCGGCTGAAGGCTTTTGCCGGGTTGCTCACGGTAAATTTATATATGTGACTGTCACTGACGCCATAACTCCTGAGCATGGGGAAGAAGGCCTCGTGCAGGTAGTCCAGCCCAATGGAGCCTCCGTAACTTTTCATCCTTTCGCGGGTGGTATCGAGACCCAGCAGGATCCTGTCCTCGAATCCGTTCTCCAGGAGACTTATTATAAACCTTGCTTCGTCATCATCGGAGTGGTACTTGAACCTGCCTATGGTGTCCAGTTCCAGATAGACGCCGGTCGATGCGACTTCCGCCAGGTGGCCGGGGTCGGTGAGCACCCGGTCGAGATGGCATATTATTATGGAACTGACGGGTACTCCGTGGTCCGTGAACAGCCTGATCTGATCCAGTGCGCCCATCCCCAACTCCGTATGGCTCAGTATGGGAGCGCCGGTCCGGACAGATGCTTCGGCGGCTGCTGAAAACAGTCTCCTGTAATCGCCGGCAGGACCTTCCATGTCGGAGGCAGTCTTGATGACGCCGGCCCTGCTTTCGATCCTGCGGACAGGTTTTGAAATATCACAGTCTATAAACATGCCGTTCTCCAGTTCATCGATAAAAAGTCCGGCGAGGCAGTCTTCGTCCATCTTCCTGATCCAGTGGCTGTCGGGGTAGAACACGAGTTTGTGGAACCCGGTGGAAGCTATGATATTCACGCCGGTCCTTAAGGACGCTTTCAACTGGAGATCGGCCATACGGCCGCAGCCGACAGGCTGAGCGTCGACTATGCTTTTGCCCCCGATGCTTTTGTACAGTTCCAGCTCCGAACATGTGGCATCGTAGTCATCGAGCCTCAGCGAGGGAACCAGTTTTGCAGAGTATCCGTCCGCAATGAAGAGATGCTCATGGCTCTGGCAGTATCCAAGCCGGTCCGGACTGATACGTCCCGTGACAGTCTGTATGATATATTCATCAGGGTGTGTCTGCATTCTGTTTTCTTTGCGGTTAAGAACGCTTTCCATGGCTCTGCTCCTTATGACCAAGCATCTCGAGAAGATTCTTCGTGGAAACCAGCGCCATTTTTTCGGTAGCTTCACCGGTAAATGCGCCAAGATGCGGAGTCAGCAGGAAATTGTCCAGCTTGAGCAGTTTTTCATCATTTGCAGGCGGTTCGCTTGAGAATACGTCCTGTGCGGCTCCTGCTATCCTGCCTGATACGAGCGCTTCGTACAGTGCATCTTCATCGACCAGTTCGCCCCTCGATGTGTTGATGAGGATGGCGTCGGGCTTCATCAATCCCAGGGTCCCTGAGTTTATCATCTTTTTTGTCTCGGGTGTGGCAGGGAGGTGAAGTGATACTATATCGCTGGCTGACAAAATCTCATCGATGCTGCCGGCCCTGTTTACCTTATACTCGGAGAGGAAACCGTCGTCCATGAAATACGGGTCGTAAACAGAGACTTCCATTTCGAGGCCCCGTGCCCTTTTTGCGACTTCGCGCCCTATCTGGCCGCATCCGATCAGCCCGAGTCTCTTTCCTGTCAGTTCGAATCCGATGCTGCGCTCCCAGCCGCCGTTTTTGACTTCAGCTGCGTGAAACGGTATTTTCCGGGCCATCGTGAACATGAGCGCGATCGCAAGCTCAGCGACAGAAACGCTGTTTGTCCCCACTGCGTTTTTTACATTTATGCCAAGCTCGGCGGCACGATCCAGGTCGATGTTGTCCATACCGACGCCGTATTTCGAGATGGCTTTCAGGTCCCTGAGCCGTTCGAGCACTGTACCGGGCAGCGGATCGACGCCTACGATTATCCCCACGACGCCTTCTCCGGCAAGTTCCGTTATCTCATTTTCGGCCATTGTCCTGCCAAAGGTGTTTTCGATGATCCCGTAGCCCTTTTCTTCAAGCAGCGGATATGCCTTGTGCTTGTAGTTCCTGAATGATTTTGGCGTTATCAGTATTTTTTTCTCCATGCTTATCCGTCCTTTCCACGTATAGTCTGCCTCTTTTGCTGCTTATTTAGTGATATGGCGCCGTGTTTTATGCTCATCAAAATGTATTTATGTAATTACATAAATACATAAAAAATATATGCGTTCCTATCTGAGCTGTCTTTTCAGTTCAAATGTAAATTTGCTCCTGTCGCCCCTGTACTTAGCAAGGGAATACTCCACGGGGGTGCCGTCTTCCAGGTAGACGATGCTTTCGAAATACTGGATCGGCGAACCCTTTTCCACTTTGAGAAGTTTTGATTCGAATTCGCCTGCCGTTATACACTCCAGTGTCCTGACGGCGTTGGATATGAGGCGTCCGCTTTCCTTTTCCATTATTTCATAAAGAGACTCGTTTTCCAGGTCGTGTCCCATGATCGGGGGACAGACGCTGTAAGGTATATATGTGATGACGAAGACTATGGGATCATCATCCGCGAATCTGAGCCTTGTGAGCTTAATTACGTCGGTCCCGGGTCCAAGGCCTAATGTTTTTGCCACCTTTTCGTCGCTTTTTATGACCTCTTTCTCAAGGATCTTTGTGGAGGGCACGAGTCCTTTCTTTCTCATTTCGTTGTTGAAGCTGTCCAGCGTCAGCAGAAAATCCTGCGTTATTTTCGGCTTTGACACGAATGTGCCCTTGGCCTTCACCCTGTAAAGGTAACCTTCAACCACAAGCTCGTTTATAGCCTGGCGGACAGTAGGCCTGCTGATGCCGAAATACTCGCTGATCTCCACTTCGGTCGGTATGGGCTTTTCCAGGTCTTTGTGCTCTTCCCTTATATATTCGAGCAGTATCGTCTTAAGCTGGTAATACAGCGGGATGGGTATGTTTTTATTAAGTGTTTTGTTTCCGCCGAGAAACATTTTAAACCTCGTTATCTTATCATAAGATATTGTATATGTTATTATGTAATTACATTTTACTCATACTTATTATATAACGTACGCACAAAAAAGTCCACACAAATTTCATTACTGCATATACTTCATTGGGCATATTATAAAACAGACGATCGGCAGGAGGGGATCCGATGCAGAAGGGGAAAGTCAGAAACATGTTTTCCGGCGGCAATACCTCGAAAGGTTTTTTCAGCAGGTTCGACCATATCATGAGCCACGAGGACGCCCGGAGGATATTTGTCATAAAGGGCGGTCCGGGGACAGGGAAGGGTACCTTCATGAAAAATATATCTGAGATAATGACAAACAGGGGGTATGATACGGAGCACATACACTGCTCGAGCGACAGCAAAAGCCTGGACGCACTCGTCATACCTGAACTGAAAGTGGCGCTGCTGGACGGTACTGCTCCGCACGTGATCGATCCGAAGGCGCCGGGAGCCGTCGATGAGATCATAAACCTCGGTGAATACTGGTGCGGTTCGGCACTGGCGGAAAAAAGAGAAGAAATTATGAAAATCAGCAATGAAATAAGCGTTTTTTTCCAGAGGGCTTACAGGTATCTTAAGGCAGCCCGCCATATATATGAAGACAGTTCGATCCTGTATGGAAGTGCAATGGACAAAGCAGGGCTTAACTCCATTGCGGGAGAATTCACCGGGATGCTGTTCGATGTGTTTCCGCCTGCCTGCAAACCGGGACGGCAGCGCTGCCTGTTCGCAAGCGCCATCACGCCGGACGGGCTGGTCAGCTATGTGGACGACCTGATGACTTTGGACAGTATATACGTTTTCGAGGGTTTCCCGGGCTCCGGCACCGATATTGTGCTGGAGAAGATAAAAGAGGCCGCTGTTGAACGAGGCTTTAATGTCGAAGCGTTTTACTGCGGTTTTGATCCGGATAAGCTGGAGCATTTGATAATACCGGAACTCAATACGGGATTTTCGACTGCAGGGAAATACCATTCCACAGATGCGTGTGTCAACAAAAGGGTGGACTTCCGGGAACTGCTCAACGACAGTGCGATATCAAAGCTTGGCCCGGAACTGGAATATAATGATCATGAATTCGGCAGTCTCCTCAATAAGGCCGTCGAAATGATATCAAATGCAAAAAAACTCCATGACGAGCTTGAAGCATTTTACATACAAAATATGGATTTCGAAGGTATCAGGAAGAAGCAGGACGAGACGGTGCAGAAGATCCTCAGCTATTCATAATGTGCATAATCAGAAGTTACCGGCTGCCTCCCCGAAAACTGTGAGCTGGGCCGGGAACTTGCGTGCAATACTTGCGAACATGTCAGCAGCATTACATTCATGACCCGGTTTCCGGCCTGGCTTCCGGTTTCGCGCCTGATATGAGTTCCACCGCCACTCTTGCATTTTCGCGGGCTTTTTCCTTGAGTCCTGGTATGGATTCTGACAATTGTTTCCTTATTTCGCTGCTGTTTTCCCAGACGGAATCCATCAGGTCCGCAAGTTTTTCATATTCCAGCTCCCTGACGTCGCCTGCCGAAGGCTGACGGATGCAGTCCAGGAATCCCTGTATTTTGGGATCGTAGACCAGACCGACCATGGGCACCGTGGCTACGGCAGAGAAGATAAGCGCATGCAGTCTCATTCCAAGAAGCATGTGCATTGAGGAGATCAGTTCGTATGTCTCGAAAATATCCAGCTTGTCTTTTATGACATAGCTGTCCCTTTTCATCATTGACGCGACGTTTTCCAAAATAGGCACGTCGTCGGGATGCTGCATGGGGAAAAACACAGGGTATGCGCCGTATTTCTCCGCCATATGGTCGATGGCCCGGGCTATGACCGCTTCATACTTCTCATGCTCGACCTGTTCGTTGCCCGGATATTTGCGCAGCGAAATACCGAGCAGCGGACCGGCGCCTGCCAGACCGAGCCTTTCCATGATCCCGGTTTTGATGTTTTCAGCCCCGTCCATTACGGTGACGGCAGCGTCTGCAGTCATCAGGATCCTGGGTCTGCTTATCTCAAGAGTTTTAAGTTCATCGAAGGACAAGGCTTCCCTTAACGTGATCACGTCTACCTTGTTTATGATCTTCTTCGTCAGCAGCCTGTTCATGCTTTTTTTCAGCGGACCGATCCCGTTTGCATAGAACATGACCTTAAGGCCGAGCCTTTTTGCGAGCCATACCATGCTGAGATAGAACAGGAGCGATCTTGTGCTGGTATTGTCCTGCAGCAGGTTGCCGCCGCCGTATATGAATGCTTTCGATTTTCTCATTGCCCTGTAGATGCGGAACATGCCTGCCCTGTCTATCGATGCGACGTTGAATTCCAGTGCAGTTGCGACCGGGGTTTTGGAAAGAACCATGAGGCGCATGTTCGGCCTGAAGCTTTTCAGATCTTTGAGGATCGACATCAGGAGGGCATCGTCGCCTATGTTCCTGAAGCCGTAATAGCCTGAGATGATCGCGTCATAATGCTTGCGCCGAGAGCCTGACTCCGCTTTTTTCTCCAGTATGCTCCTGTATATGTCAATCTGGGTGCGGCCCATGGTCTCGACGGAGTATTTGGCATAAGCTTTTTCATAGAGGCGTTCTCCCATTTCACGTCGCTTTTTCTCATCAGCGGCCAGTTCGAGGATGAGTTCGGCGAAACGTTCCACATCGCCGGGTTTGAACAGGTAGCCGTTTGTCCCGTGTTCGATCAGGTCAGGGATGCCGCCGACGTCGGTACTTATGGTAGCCTTTTTGAACCGGGCGCCTTCCAGTACCGAATATGCGAAGCTCTCGCTTATTGAGGTGAGGACGCTGATATCTATGCTGCTCATCAGTTCATTGGGGTCATCCTGCCATCCGACGAAGAACACCGTATCCTGAAGGCCAAGCTCGGCAGTCAGGGACTCCAGCTTTTTTCTGTCTTCGCCGTCGCCCCCGATTATGAATTTTATCTTCCTGTTCCTGG
This sequence comes from Clostridiales bacterium, assembly GCA_035361135.1. Taxonomy (GTDB): domain Bacteria; phylum Bacillota; class Clostridia; order Acetivibrionales; family DTU013; genus DTU013. The sequence continues at coordinate 8,746 of DAOSCC010000057.1, forward strand.
CTTTTACTATATGCGCGGCCCTGACAATGGTCTCTATGTTCTTGACAGGGTAGAGCCTTGCGGCGATACCGACCAGGACTTCGTCATCCTTTACGTCAAGTCTGTACTTATCCAGGAACTTCTTCCTGGAATACTGTACAGAGGGCTGCGAAAAATCCATGCCGTTATAAAGGACATAGATATCAAGCGGGTTGAATTTCCTTTCGATAAGCATCTTTCTGAAGTTGTCGGAAACGCCTATATGGTTTTCTATGAAGCGGAGGGCGATAGAATTGATCAGCCCTATTGTCAGCCGTTTCGGAAGGCTGTGCATGTAATCGAGCCTGTAATCGCTGTGGATGGTGGTGACTGTCGGTATGTCGGTCTTCCGCGTCGCAGCCAGCGAAAATATATTGGCTTTGGCGCCGTGCGAATGGACTATGTCATAATTGCCTTCCCTGATGATTTTTCTGACTTTGCGGATATCATTGTACATATTTGCGGATTTGACCACGGTGACGTCGATGCCCAATGCTCTCGCATCGTCGGCGAAAACACCGGGCCGGAGGCTGATGAGCTTTACTTCCATGTGGCGCGACAGTTCTTTTAGCAAATAGAGCATATGCGTTTTTGCTCCGCCTACATCACCGCCGCCGATTATATGAACTACCCTCATACATACCTCCATGGACTGACTGCCGCATTTCTGCGGCAGTCAGTATAGTGTCAGATATCAGAATTTCCGTTCGTGACCGTGCTATTTTTCCGCTTTTTTGATGAATGAACCCGAGAACAGCTTTATTATCAGGTAAAACAGTATCAATACCGCGAATACGCCGAGCATCCCGAACACGGTGACGAATATTCCTTTTTCCAAATCAGTGCCGTTTATCAAAGCATCAAACATTGTTATATCCTCCTCACATCACTGCATCAGTGAACAAGCATCGGCACAAGCGCAAGTACCAGACCTCCGGCTACGATCGAGCCAAGCTGTCCGGATACATTGGCACTGACGGCCTGCATGAGAACGAAGTTGGTAGGGTCTTCCTTCTGGGCAATTTTCTGGACGACCCTTGCCGACATGGGGAATGCCGATATTCCTGCTGCACCGATCATCGGGTTGAACTTGTTGCCTTCTTTGCGGAAAAGGTTCAGGAACTTTGCGAACAGGACACCGCCTGCAGTATCGAATATGAATGCCACGAGGCCCATGGCGAGTATAAGGAGTGTTTCCGGCCTGAGGAAGCTTTCTGCCGTCATGGTTGAACCGATGGTGATGCCAAGCAGCAGTGTCACCAGGTTGGACAGCTCATTCTGTGCCGCCTGTGAAAGCCTCTCAAGAACACCGCATTCCCTGATAAGGTTGCCGAACATGAGGGAACCGACAAGGGGAACGCTTATCGGGGCCACGATACCTGCAATTATCGTAACTGCTATCGGGAAAGCGATCAGTACGAATTTGGAGAACTTCTCCTCGCGGTACTCCATCCTTATCAGGCGCTCTTTCTTTGTCGTAAGGAGCCTGATGACCGGCGGCTGTATTATCGGTACCAGCGACATATACGAATAGGCGGCTACCGAAATCGGACCGAAGTACTCCTTTGCAAATCTGCTTGCCACATAAATGGCTGTCGGACCGTCGGCAGCTCCTATGATGCCAATGGCCGACGCGGTCTTCAGGTCGAACTTGCCCAGGACGATAGCCACAAGCATCGTGGCGAAAATTCCAAACTGGGCTGCCGCGCCGAAGAATATCATCACAGGGTTTTTGAAAAGAGGCGAGAAATCGATCATGGCGCCGATCCCGATGAATATCAGCACCGGGAAAAGTTCCGTAAGTATACCTGACTCAAGCAGGATCTGCAGTATGCCAGGTTCATACTTGTAGTACTTTCCGCCGATCTCGATATAGTTCTTGAACAAACCCGCAGCCTCGGGATTGTTCTGTATGATGTTGGTCACAAACATGTCGGGTTCGCTTGCTATCGAGGCATACTTGACCACCGACTGGGGAAGGTTAACCAGGATGGCGCCGAATCCGATAGGCAGAAGAAGCATTGGCTCATATTCCTTTTTTATGGCCAATATTATCAGTGCCAGACCGATCACATACATTACGACCATTCCAATGTTAATACTTGTGATTCCAGCTAGTAGTTCGTCCATAGTATCTCTCCCGCTTCAAAATGTTGGGGTAAAAGCAATCGCTGCTCATTACCATGCTATAGTATAACTTAAGGTTTTGCATAAATCAATTAAAAATGTATTATGTCGAGTTTTGTTTGCTGAGAAATTTTTCTTTTCCCAGGATTTTTTCTGCAGCGGGAAACACGGCCTTTCATAATGGCTCTGCCTTATCATTCCGAAGAGTTTTTCGCATTATGATGACATTGTGCTTCTGTTTGCTTTCGAACAATTCCTTCTCAATGCTGCATATCGCTTCAAAGCCGAGTTTGTTCCAGAAGCACAGACCGGCTGCGTTTTCCTCGACAACGGAAACGAAAGCTTCCTGAGCCCGGAAGTTTTGCTGCAGGTATTCAAAGACAAGCTTTACGGCCCTGCTGCCCAGGCCTTTCCTGCGGTGAGCAGGCATGATCGAAAGCTGTCGAAGCCATGCGGCGCCGCCGGTGACACTGCCGGCGATCATACCGGCAAAGCTGTCGGCTGT
>DAOSCC010000058.1:0-11356 GCA_035361135.1 Clostridiales bacterium
GGTCAGCCTGGAAGAAATAAAGGCTGACACAGAGCAGCGCTGCCTTACCGGAATAAAAGAGTTCGACCGTGTGCTGGGCGGCGGTGTGGTAAAGGGATCGCTGATACTGGTCGGAGGCGATCCAGGCATAGGGAAGTCCACGCTTCTCCTGCAGGTCTGCAACACGTTGCAGACGGAGTCGAAAATACTTTAGGTGTCCGGCGAGGAGTCGGCGAGCCAGATCAAGCTGAGGGCGGACAGGCTGAACGTTAAGAGGCGCAACCTGTTTATAGTTTCAGCATCCAGCTTTGAAGCGGTATCATCGATGGTGGAGGCGGAAAAACCCGGACTGGTCATCATCGATTCAATACAAGCCATGTATACGGATACCATAAGCTCTGCTCCCGGCAGTGTCAGCCAGGTGAGGGAAGTGACCGCGTCGCTGATGAAACTGGCAAAGAGCAGCGGCATCACTGTTATAATAGTAGGCCACGTGACGAAAGAAGGGGCAATAGCCGGACCGAGGGTGCTTGAGCACATGGTCGACACGGTTTTGTACTTTGAAGGTGAAAGGCATCTTAGCTACAGGATCCTGCGGACTGTGAAGAACAGGTTCGGTTCGACCAACGAGATCGGCGTATTTGAGATGAGGGACACCGGGCTGGCCGAGATATCCAATCCTTCAGAGATAATGCTTTCAGGCAGACAGGAAAACGTTCCGGGCTCTGTTGTCGTTTCCAGCCTGGAGGGGACAAGGCCCATGCTCATAGAGATACAGTCGCTTGTCTGTCCCACGAGTTTCGGCGTTCCCAGGAGGATGGCCACCGGGTTGGATTACAACAGGCTGACAATGCTCATGGCCGTCCTGGAGAAGAGGGTCGGACTGGCGCTTTACAACTACGATGCGTATGTGAATGTCGTAGGAGGGATCAGGCTGGATGAACCGGCATGCGATCTTGGCATCGCGGCGGCTGTTGCATCCAGTTTCAAAAACATGCCTGTGGACGCCGGTTATGTGCTCGTTGGAGAAGTAGGTCTTACAGGCGAGGTGCGGGCTGTCAGCCAGATAGAGAAAAGAATTTCGGAGGCTATGAGGCTAGGGTTCAAGAACATCATCATCCCCGAAGGCAACATGAAACTGGCAGGACAGATGAAGACAAGGGGAGGGTTCGGCATAATAGCCGTCTCAAATATACAGGAGGCGCTGGAAGTCGTTTTTCCGGGTGCATAGGCCGCTGTATGTATAGGGTGGGGTAATATTCAAGGATATTCATGCCGAAGACGCATTCGGGTGTGGCTGTGCTGAAGGCTGATAAACTATGTGAATGAACATGGTCAACCATGTTCCGGTCCGATTCAGTCAACCTCTCTTTGAATTACGCCAACCGCACTGAAAATCCAGCCAATATAGAACCGGATGGAGCCTGACCCCCATCCGGTTCAAAATCAGGTTTACTCAGGATATCACTCCAGGTTATATTTGCCGAGCATTTTCACCCTTTCCTGCTCCTTGATGATGATATCGTAAAGGTTCAGGTCAAGAGTGTTGCACAGCGATGCGATGTAGTACAGGTTTTTGCCAAGCTCCTTTTCGATCTGGTCCCTGCAGCTGTCGCACAGCTTTCCTTCGAGATGCGTATCCATTGCCTTGCGTATCTCTTCAAGGGAGCCGTCTTCGGGTACCTCCTGCTTCTTCGCATTTATCCTGATGCACCCGCATTGCGTCACTGCTTTTACAATTGCACGGTTAACTCTTGCGTTCGAGTCCTGGTACTTGGTGATCGAATCGATGATGCTTTTGTTCCTGAAAATAAGCTCCTGTACCGTGTACTGAAATTCGTCAATCAGAATATCCTTCATAGCAGTTCACTCTCCTGATGCGCTGAATCCTAATGCATAGTGACTTGAAAATACATAATCAGGTAAATCTTATGTATTTTAGTTCACTATATATTGGAATCGAATAGTTAAAAATGTATCAGCATGTTTTAATTATAGCCATTTGGACAACTTCTTGTCAATGCTGTTGTTATATTGGCGTCCCGTTGTATTATTGGCATCGGTTCGTCCGGTCATTCGTGATAAGGTGTCCTTCTGAAACGGAAGAAGGTGGTGAATCGTCTCAAATGCTGAAATTCTGGGCTTTGCCATATGTTTTGACAATAATACGCAATTGTAGTATACTTTATGTTGTGAGTTGGCAATGCTTATCAGCAACTTCCTTTTATGTAACAAATTGGCAACGACAAGTTTTCACTGATCGACGACGATAAAGCTTGATGTTATTCGCCGAACGATTCAAACAAAAGACAAATCACAGATGAAAGTGATATTTTTTTATTTCATTCTGGAGGATTTGTTATGTTTAGTGTCGGTGATAAGGTTGTTTACCCTATGCATGGAGCGGGAGTGATCGAGTCCATCGAGGAGAAGGAGATACTGGGGCAGAAACAAAGATATTATATCCTGAGGATGCCCCTGGGTGACATGAAGGTAATGATACCCACGCAGAATGTCGAAGGTATCGGGATCAGGGAAGTGATTGACAGCAGTGCGGTGAGCAAGGTATACGAAATACTTCAGGACCATGATGTGAATGTCACCAACAATTGGAACAAGCGGTATCGTGAAAACATGTCAAAAATCAGGAGCGGAAATATTTACGAAGTTGCGGATGTTGTCAGGATCCTTATGAAAAGGGACAAGGAAAAAGGGCTTTCGACCGGCGAGAAGAAAATGCTCAACAGTGCAAAACAGATATTGATCAGCGAACTAATACTCGCAGAAAACTCTGAACAGGTTGATGTGGAATCGATGATTAACGAATATCTCAGTGAATGACGCAGCAACGACGAGGCAAACAGGGAACTTGGGTAGAACGATTTCATAAGGGAGTTAGATAATGTGCTGAATAATATTATTAAATTCTCTTTTGCGACTGTTGGGTGTATAACGGGGATCACGCTGACAAGGACATTTTTCATATACCAGCTGACGGATATATCGCCGGAGATCAAGATAATGGCGTATATCGTCATAGCTCTTGCGCTTGGTTTCATTTTCTACACGACAAGCAACAAGCTGATCGAGATAGTTATGGAATCTCTCGACAGGCTGGAACTGTTTATCCAGAAGATGACGCTGTATGAAATGATGGTTGGCTCGGTCGGCCTGATCATCGGGCTGATTATTGCAAATCTTGTTACCATTCCGATCAAAAACATAGATATCATTGGAACTCCTGTGTCCATAGTCGTGAACATATTGTTCGGATGTCTCGGCGTTGCAGTAGCTGCCGGGAAGAAGAACGAGAATATTTTCGAAAGTTTCAGGGGACGGGCTTCCGATACCTCCGGGAAGAGAAGATCGGACCCCAAGATACTGGATACGAGCGTCATCATTGACGGCCGTATAATAGACATCTGCAGAAGCGGCTTTATTGAGGGCGAGCTTATAGTTCCCAGCTTCGTGCTTGATGAACTGAGGCATATTGCGGATTCACAGGATCCGCTGAAAAGAAACAGGGGAAGACGCGGCCTCGATGTTTTGAATATGATACAGAAGGATCTTCAGTTCCCGATGAGGATTGAAACCATGGAAGTCAGTTCCGATTCGGAAGTCGACAATGCGCTCCTGAAAATGGCGCAGAAGCTCGGCGGCAAGGTCCTGACGATGGATTTCAACCTGAACAAGGTAGCCAATTTCCAGGGGGTCGAGGTACTGAACATCAATGAACTGGCGAATGCAATGAAACCGATCGCCCTGCCGGGTGAAGAAATGGTGGTGCAGGTCGTCAAGGACGGCAAGGAAAACGGGCAGGGTGTCGCGTATCTCGATGACGGGACGATGATAGTGATCGACGGCGGACGCAAGCACATCGGGGAAAAGCTTAATGTCACCGTGACGAGCATTCTGCAGACCGCAGCAGGCCGCATGATATTCGCCAAGCCAAAGTACTTGGCCGAGAGGGAAATATAACGGCAAAGGCTGGGGGAAGCAGATAAAGCGGCTGGAATGAGATAATGCGATCATGGTGGCTGCAGGGGATGCGGGAATTCGGACCGCAGGTGATAAAGAGTCAGGGCCACCGGAAGGATCAAGGGTAGCGTAAAAAGATACAGCAACCCTCTGCCCTCGACCACTTTGTAGCCGGGGACTTTTCCGCCGTCCAGCATGGTGGTCATGGCCTGCTCCTTGACCCGTTTCAGCCAGAGGCTGATCAGCGGCTCAATTTGCAGGATAACTGTGAGTAAGGAATATAAGGTTTCAGACCATGAAGATCTAAGGCCGGATGCTCGGGCAGATCTTTGATGGGCTTTAACTAAGAAAATTTTGCAGGCAACTTAAAACAGAATGGACATTTCTCAATTGAGAAAATGCTTCTCAATTGAGATTTTTTATGCCATAATATGGAGTAAATGGCTTGCCGGCTAAATATCCGATCTGTCAGAGCACAGAGGACGGTACTTCTAAGGTATCGACAGTATGAGCGCCGTTTAGGAGAGTGCCGGAAAAGTGCAATAACGCATAAGGAAAAGACAGACGAGTACTAGCAAGATATGACGGAGACTCAGATGGGAAGAAAATGCAGAGACAGCCGTTTTCGATGGAGAGACAGCCTGGTGCGGAGCAAAGACAGATACTGTCATATAAAATTCATGAGTACGAGGCAGTATGGCATACAGGTACCGGGCAAAAGTGTGTCAGCGTGTTCAGAGAGACAGACTGATAATATGCAAAGAAGCATATGGCAGGTGCAGAGTGCGTATGAGGAGAGATGAATCGATGCAGGCCCGCGGCAGAGGACATGTAGCTGCGGTTATCGCGGCTGCAGGCAGGGGAACGCGCATGGATCTTGATATCAACAAGCAGTACATCGAAATACATGGCATGCCGATCCTGGCTATGACGATAAGCAAATTCGAAGAATGCAGCTTTATAGATGAAATAATTGTCGTTGCCAATAAAGATGAAATTGATTACTGCAGGAAGAACGTCATCGAAAGGTTCGGTTTCACAAAGATCAGATCGGTCACAGAAGGCGGGGACAGCAGGCAGCGCTCCGTTTATAACGGGCTGAAGCAGGTTTCCGCAGGGTGCGGTATAGTTTTGATACATGATGGCGCCAGACCTTTTGTGAGTAACGACAGTATAATTGAATGCATAGAAGCTGCCGGGAAATATGGCGCTGCCTGTGTCGCCGTTCCGGCAAAGGATACGATAAAAGAATCAGATGCTGACGGTTTTGTTATAAGGACGCTGGACAGGAGCAGCCTTTGGCAGATACAGACCCCACAGGCTTTTGCGTACGAAATGATAATGGACGCCCACAGCCGGGCGGCGCGTGATATGTTTGAAGCAACGGATGATGCGATGCTTGCGGAAAAATACGGGCACAGGGTCAGGCTGGTGATGGGCGGATACTCAAATATCAAAGTGACTACGAAAGAGGACCTGGCCTTTGCCGAAGTCCTGTTCAGGCGGCAGCACGGTAACTGATCATGAGGCACCCGGTCTTCAGGACCCGGGTATTATAACGGATAATAATGATCCAGGCATTGAAACTGATTCAGGCATCAAAACTGATTCAGATATATGACGGAATATTATGTTGCAGATTCGAGGTGTGATATGGAACAGATGATAGAAGTAACAGGACTTGTGAAGAAGTTCGGTGATTTTACAGCGGTCGACAACATAAGCTTCAGTGTCAGCAAAGGCGAGATATTTGGACTGCTGGGCGAAAACGGAGCTGGCAAGACCACTACGCTGAGGATGCTGGCAACTATGCTGCGCCCGACGTCGGGCCATGCTGTGCTCAAGGGGTATGACACCCAGAAAGAGCCTGAAAAAGTGAGAGCCCAGATAGGGATCCTTTTCGGAGGCGAGACCGGACTGTATGACAGGCTGACGGTCGCAGAGAACATCACTTATTTCGGCGAACTGAACGGAATGAGCAAAGATGCCATAAAAGAGCGTATCCGGCAGCTTGCCCAGGCTTTCGGAATGGAGGATTTTGTAAACAAGCGGGCTTCGAAGCTTTCAAAGGGAATGAAACAGAAGGCGGCGTTTGCGCACTCGATCGTGCATGATCCTGACATAATGCTGTTTGACGAACCGACGTCCGGTCTAGATGTCACTGCTGCGAGGGATGTGCATGATTTTATACTGAGGTGCAGGAGCGAATGCAAAACCATAGTCTTCTCAAGCCATACGATGAGCGAAGTGGAGAAACTGTGTGACCGGATAGGCATTATCCACAAGGGAAAGCTCATCGAGTGCGGTACGGTCGATGAGCTTAAGAAAAAGCACGGGAATGATAATCTGGAAGAATTATTCGTCAGGCTGGTGGGTGCGAAATGAAACTGAAACATGTGATGATAGTACTGCGTAAAGAGATAAAGGACCTGATCCGTGACAGGAGGACGATCATATCGAGCATAGTGATCCCGATGATACTGATACCCCTCGTTAATATCGTGATGGGCGGCGGTATCCAGAAATTTGAGCAGGATATGAATGAGAATGTCACAGTTGCATTGTCGCAGTCCTCGAATACTGCGGAGATCAGGGAACTGGTCAGGGACAGGATATTGAGCAAAAACCCCAATATTATCCTTGTTGATACGGACGATCCTGTGAAGGCGCTGGAGAATAACGAGATCAGGTGCATAATAGAGCTTGAAAGCTCGTATAAAGAGAAACTGGAAGAAGGGAAACCGATCCGGGTAACTCTTCAGTATGATGAATCCAAGAGCAAGTCGCAGGCCGCAGCGGATATCGTTGCCTGGGCTGTAGATGAATTCAGTGCGGAAGTCATCGAAGAGAGGATAATTGCTTTAGGCCTGGATCCGGCCATTCTGCAGCCTGTACAGATCGAACGCATGAATATTGCTCCTAATGACAAGGGCAACAACATGATGCTGGAAATGATGCTTCCGTTCCTGATTTCGATGCTGGTCGCCATTGGAGGGATACCTGCTGCAACCGATCTTGTAGCAGGAGAAAAGGAGCGCAATACTTTTGAGCCGCTTCTTACAACCATGCCTGACAGAGGATCGCTGCTGCTCGGGAAATATCTCGCAGTAACACTGTTTTCCTTTGTCAGCCTTATAGCTATCATGGCAGGCCTATCTATAGGCTATATGATAAATCCCAATTCCCTCACTATAGGAGTGGATGAAGGATTGAAAGGCATTACGCTGGAGCCGTTGGCAGTCGTTCTGGCGCTGCTTATAACGATTGCCCTCGGGATGACGTTTTCGGGCATACAGATCGCGCTCAGCACCATCGCGAAGTCATATAAGGAAGCCCAGACATATCTGTCCTTCCTTATGCTGGCGACCATGATACCCGGATATGCAACGATGTTCATGCAGGCAAGCGACCTTTCGCCTGTCATGTTTGCGCTGCCTGTTATGAATACCGTTGTTGCGTTCAAAATGGTCCTGTCAGGCAGTATAAATTATTTCAACCTGGTGCTGGCGTTGGCTACATCGATCGTTTTCGTTGCGCTGACACTGGCGTTTGCAGCGTCATTGTTCAAGAAAGAAAAGGTATTGTTCAGGAACTGATGCAGGATATGCTGCGGCCGTACCTGCGTGAAAGATAACGAATAAACGTATTTCTGAAGGAAGAGCACGTTAATATATAAAACGGTTTCGACGGCCGGCGGTCCGGACTCTGTTTCCCGGATCTGCCGGCCCTGATTTGAAGCTTTCCGGCCTAGATCACCGTTACGATACTTATAACCTGTATTCCCAGGCCCTGGCCGAACGGAGTGAGTTCTTCGCCGCTGGTTGCCGTTATGCCTATGCAGTTCTCGGGGATCTCCAGCAGTGCCGACAGGCTTTTCCTTATATCGTTTATTTTTGGCGATATTTTGGGCCTTTTGCATTCTATTGATATGGACAGATGCACTATTTTGCAGTCTTCCAGGTGCTTGAGCGCTTCACGGAGATAGACGCTGCTGTCTGTGATTCCTTTATTCAGGCACAGGTCGTCGGCTGTTTCGCCGAGGATGTTTACGCAGGTGACTCCTGATATCGCGTTTGTAATTGAATGGAGGATCACATCGGCGTCACTGTTGCCTTTCAGGGGAGGTTCGCCCTCAAAAACCACACCGCCGAGAATCAGTTTCTTGCTTGTATCTTCAAAATCAAACCTGTGACTGTCCTGCCCGATACCTACTTTCATTTCAACAACCTGCCTTCCGGCTGCAGTGAGCCGATTTTTGAACCGGTCCAAAGGTTCGGCATATGCCGGGTATAGTCCAAATGTATGCCAAACGCGCGTTACACACTAGCATTATATTGCCGGATGCATGTTTTGTCAAAGAGTACGGCTGGTAAGGGGTAAGTTTTCCGGCTTGTTGCAATAAGTTCGCTGTCGTATATTTCGGGGCTGAAATTACTTTTTCAAATGAACCTGCCAACTAGTTGCAATAAGTCTGCCGGCCTGCTGCGGGAGCTTGCTGCTGGAGGTATTGACATTGCCGCATTTGGTGTATTATACTACTTCATAAATAGCGCAAACGTCGATGACGGGAATGCGAAAGGCAGTACCTTTCTTCCCACCCCTGAGATGCAGCCGATGAGGTTGCCGTGTGAGCTGCGATACAGGCTCGACGATTCTGTTTCCTTATATGGAAGCCGGATCTGAGTGGGGATTTCCCAATAAGGGTGGTACCGCGGAGATGATTCGTCCCTGTGTTGCAGGGGCGTTTTTTATTTGCTGCTGAAGTTCAATACTCGTTAAAAGGAGTGGAAATATGGCACAGGACAAAAAGTTTGTCGAAGAGATAACGCCAATGGACCAGGACTTTACGCAATGGTACACGGACGTGATTAAAAAAGCTGAACTGGTGGATTACTCCAGCGTGAGGGGCTGCATGGTCATAAAACCTTACGGGTATGCGATCTGGGAGAACATCCAGAAGGAACTGGATCAAAGGTTCAAGCAGACCGGGCACGAGAACGTTTATATGCCGATGTTCATACCTGAGAGCCTGCTGCAGAAGGAGAAAGACCACGTGGAAGGATTTGCACCGGAAGTTGCATGGGTGACCCACGGAGGGAACGAGCAACTGACCGAGAGGCTGTGCGTCAGACCGACTTCAGAGACGCTGTTCTGCGACCATTATAAGAATTGCATACAATCGTACAGGGACCTTCCGAAACTGTACAACCAGTGGTGCTCGGTGGTCAGGTGGGAGAAGAATACCAGGCCGTTCCTCAGGACACTGGAATTTCTGTGGCAGGAAGGGCATACTGCACATGCTACGGCTGAAGAAGCCCAGGAAGAAACTATCAGGATGCTCAATGTCTATGCCGAGTTTTGTGAAAACGTGCTGGCCATACCTGTGGTAAAGGGGCGGAAAACCGAGAAAGAGAAGTTCGCAGGCGCAAAGGCGACATACACCATCGAGGCGCTGATGCACAATGGAATAGCCCTGCAGTCGGGCACATCGCATAATTTCGGAGACGGATTTGCAAGAGCGTTCGGCATACAGTACACCGATAAATCGAATCAACTGCAGTATGTGCACCAGACATCCTGGGGAATGACCACCAGGCTGATAGGCGCGATCATCATGGTGCATGGCGATGACAGCGGGCTCGTGCTGCCGCCCAGAGTCGCACCGATACAGGTGGTTGTTATTCCTGTTTCACAGCACAAAGAGGGTGTCCTTGAGAAGGCTTCTGAAATAACTTCGAGACTGTCCGGCATTGTGAGAGTCAAAATGGACGACAGCGACAAGACTCCAGGCTGGAAGTTCAACGAATATGAGATGAAGGGGGTTCCTCTGAGGCTCGAGATAGGGCCGAAAGATATCGAGAAAGGACAGGTCGTGCTGGTCAGGCGTGACACGAGGGAAAAAGCGTTCGTGCCGATGGATGAACTGGAGGCAAAAGTGACCGAACTGCTCGATTCGATCCACAGCAACCTTCTCGAAAAAGCGACCAGGCTGAGAAATGAAAAAACGTATACTGCAGTGGATATGTCCGAATTTGCGAAGATACTTGAGACCACGCCGGGCTTTATCAGGGCGATGTGGTGCGGAGACAGGGCATGTGAAGACGCTATAAAAGAACAGACGGGCGCCACTTCCAGGTGCATACCTTTCGATGATAAGGAACCTGTTTCAGACAAATGCATTTACTGCGGGAAGGAAGCAAAGACGCTGGTTTACTGGGCCAAGGCGTACTAGGCGGGCAAAACGGGAAAACGGAAGAGTGGTTTGGGTCGGTTAACCGGAAGACATGAAAGCAGAAAAGATCGATTCTGTGACCGAAAGGAGCGGAGCCGGAAAGGCAGGTAATGTGCAGCCGGTAAGCATGCAGTTTGGTAAGCAGACTGACTCACCGGACAGAAAACGTGTATAAGGGGAAATCAGGCGAATTCATCAGATAGAATACATGCGTCGGAAGACAGACGAGTTCGGCGGCAGGAAAGAGCGCAGCCGGAAAGGAAGGCAGGGGGCCTGAAAAAATACTACCAAATTGCCACTTAAATGCAAATAATTCAAAAATATTTGTCAATACTATATTCAGCATAATTATTAAAAAATTTGCATTAAGAGGTAATTGGAGGTAGGAGTATGAAAAGAAAGATCATTATCCTTGTTGCAATGGCCGCATTGCTGATTTCCACCACGTGTTATGCAACGGTTGCCGGCAGTGAATCAGGGGCTCGGCCGGCTTTTGAGAAGATCGAGAGCAGCACCGGTGAGGTAAATGTTAGCGTTTTGAACCTCAGGGAAGGGCCTTCCACCGACTATCCGCTGATCGGCAAGCTGTCGAAGGGACAGGTGCTTACTGTAATGGGCAAACTGGGCGACTGGTATGCAGTATATGACCCGGATACAGGCCGGGTCGGCGCAGTTTACAGCAAGTACCTGGATGTCGAGGATGCTTCCGTGCCGGTTTCAGCGAATGCTGCTGAAAAGACAGGAAAAACATCTTCTCCGTTGCCCGGGAAAACAGTTCTGACAGAAGATGAGCAGAAGCTGCTGGAACTCGTCAATAAAGCGCGGGAGGAAAACGGCCTTGAACCCCTTGCGGTAGATGAAAACCTGATGAAAGTGGCAAGGATAAAGGCGAAGGATATGGTAGAGAACAACTACTTCTCACACCAGTCTCCGACTTACGGTTCACCGTTTGATATGATGAGGCAGTTCGACAATACATTTAAGTCTGCCGGTGAGAACATAGCCGGGAACAAAACTGTGGAAGGCGCATTCAAGGCTTGGATGTCTTCTGAGACACACAAGAAGAACATACTGAACCCGGGGTTCAAAGTGACCGGCATAGGGATCGAGAACAGCCCGACTTATGGGAAAATCCTGGTCCAGCAGTTTATTGGGAGATAATATCGT
>DAOSCC010000059.1:0-11263 GCA_035361135.1 Clostridiales bacterium
TCTATTGTTCTGCCAGATTATCCCTTTAAATTCCCTACAGTAACTTTACGCTAACTTGGCATGTCCAGGCAGAAAATTACATTCTAAAATGGCTGTTATTATGCCTTGACTACTGGGGCCGTGATATATTAAAATTAGTATACGCCTGAAGAAACGTGGGGCATTAGCGCAGTTGGGAGCGCATCACACTGGCAGTGTGGGGGTCGAGGGTTCGAGTCCCTTATGCTCCACCAAATCTGATAACCAGGATAGATACGACAAGAGCCAGTCCATCAGGGCTGGCTCTTGTCGTATCTATTTTCATTTGCAGAAAGCATTCTTTTATTGATATTTTGGAGCAACTGCAGCATTTCGGCATCCAATATGATAAATTTCAATTTACCTTTCCATATACTCTTATTATTTTTTATTATTCAATAAGTTCCCGATATTGTTTGCAAGATTACTTACCGTTTCCAATCCCCAGGTGTCCTTTGAAGCCTCTCCCATAATCGTTCCTCCGCTGTGACAATAACCGGGACCGTCGCTGACGACCTGGAAGTTCAGCTGCAGCAGAAAAGTACTAATATAAAAGCATTTGAGACTGTTTTTTGCCGTGCGGTTTATTCGCTGGTCTAATTAAAACTGCCGTCCCATACCGGCATATTTTCAAGGTACTCGCTCCGGACAGCCGGGACATAGAATGCACCGTAAGTTTTCAGCCCGTTCTCAAGTTCCATCGACGGCAATTCCACCAGGAACCTGTAATACGGCATAAACACCGTATCAAGCCTGCCTGCGCGGTAGATCAGTTCAACATGGGCAATGTACCTTTTGCCGGGCAATGCTTCCGGAACGGATGTTATATAATGACCTTCAAGCAGGAGCCTTCTTGCTTCTTCCGCAGTGATTATGGGATAATCGCCGATTTTCTTCGACAGGTCGGCATTGTAATACGATATCCCGCCAAGTCCGCCTGAATCGGTTGCGTAGAAATAAAGCCTCCTGAAATTGTAATTGAGTATACGGTCCGTAAGGGTGCCCTCGTTTTCGAAGACGAAAGTGTGCGGACGTGTCAAAACCCCGCTGAATGTATAATCTGCTGCAACGTCAAAACCAGGTGTTGTTATTCCCGTAAAAGCGCCGTACTTTGAATACAGGTATTGTGTTATCTCCAACGCCTGTTCATTGGATGTGTTGCTGAAGGTAAAACTGTATCCCGCAGGTAATGGAAGACCGGTACTGTACATGGTGCCGTCTTCTGTTTTATATTTGATATCGAAAGAGACTTCAAAGCTTTCATAAGCACTGAGCTTTTCGATTTCTTCGGCAAGATGAGCCGTTTCCGGAGTCAGTGACAAATAAACGTGTCCGTCCTTTTCAACCCTTATTTCCGCGCCATTACATTTTGCAGCTGCATAAAAAATGCTTGTATTTCGGCTTATTTCCTCTTCGGATGCGCCGATGGCCTCCATTTTTTGAATGATTTGCTCTATTTCTTCCAAAGCAGGCTCTGTGTACAGCGATGTTACATCAAGACCAAAAATATCAGCGATCTTTTCTGCCTCGGCAAGCATCTCTTCGGGCGTCAGGCCGCTTACCGGCGCACCTGCACTGTCATATTCATGAGGATTGGCAAACACAGGCATGGTTTCGAGGTCGTTGTTTTCCGTCCACGGGTTGCCATTCCGCAGTTCGTCTATGTTATATGCCATTAACCCCTCGAAGCCAAATGACCCCAAATCTGTGTTCACAGTGAGCTTAGGCAGATCGGGCAAATCGACCGGTCCGGATGGCCGCATCAGGATAAGCAAAAACGCTGAAGAAATGATAAGGCAGGCAGCGGCAATGGCGGCAGGCACCCATTTGATCCGGGGCCGCCTTGCGGATTTGGTATTTGCCGGCTGGCTGTCTGCTTCTATAATGAAACTGTCATCTATCTGACCGATATAGTCCATCAGTTTTTCGGATCTCACAGTATCACTCCTTCATTTTCGAGGTAGGCCCTGAGCTTTTTGCGTGTCCGGAAGAGCATGGATTTTACCTTGCTCTCGCTCATTCCAAAACGCTCGGCGATCGCCTGTATGGGATCGGCATACCAATACCGCCTTACGAATACGATCCTGCTCTCTTTGTCCAACGTCAGCAGGAAAGAGTTTATTGCACCGGCAACAAGGCCCGATTCGTATTCCGTCTCGACATTGCTGTTTGACGGTATGCATTCCTCCAGTTCGGAATATATCAGCGTGATATTGTCGCCGCCGCGTTTTTGGGTCCTCTGCTCCTTGTACCTGTTGAGCGAAAGGTTGCGTGTGATCCTGCCCAAAAACGCGCGGAAGTTTGCAGGGCGCTGCGGAGGTATGGAGTCCCACGCTTTATGGTATGTATCATTTACGCATTCTTCTGCGTCTTCGCTGTTTTGCAGGATGTTGACCGCTATTTTAGTGCAATAGCTTCCGTATTTGTTTGCAGTTTCGCTGATAGCCGATTCGGAGCGCGCC
This sequence comes from Clostridiales bacterium, assembly GCA_035361135.1. Lineage (GTDB taxonomy): Bacteria > Bacillota > Clostridia > Acetivibrionales > DTU013 > DTU013. Next base: position 2,481 of record DAOSCC010000059.1, read on the forward strand.
CAGTACAAATCGAGTATCATTTCGTCATCCATCTCAATAAACCCCTTGTATTTTTTTGAAGCTTCACCAGTAAAGACAACAAAAAAGTGGATCGGTTGCATAATAAGGCAAAAAATTCTATCAATCCGGATACAAAAACATTATACTATATTTAGGACACGGGCATGTCCGCAGTTCGGTTGTTTCAGAAAGGAACGAAATGTCATGGAGTTCAGGAAAATATTCGACACTATACCCGAACAGTTCGATAAATACAGGCCGCGCTACTGCGCCGAACTGTTTGACGACCTGATAGAGTATGCGGGAATAGGTCCGGGTAAGACGGTACTGGAGATAGGGCCGGGGACCGGGCAGGCAACGGATCCCATATTGGACACCGGATGCGGTTACCATGCGATCGAGCTTGGTGAAAACCTGTGTGAAATGATGAAAAAGAAGTATGGAAAGTATCCGAACTTCAATATTGTAAACGGTGACTTCATTACATACGACTTCGGCAGCAAAATGGACATGTAATTTTTTGATCAATTGTGATAATTTCAGCTTCCATATTGAGTTATTCTCAAGGGGCAAACATTCTTACACCGAGTGCATTGGATATTGTCATTAGCGATACAACTTCTATTTATGCTACGCTTTTGTGAAACTAAATAATCCTTATCTTTGTGACCTAATTTATATAAATCAATTACATGTTTTGAAGTTAACCCGGGGGAATCTGTCGGCATTGTCGGACCCAGTGGTGTCGGCAAAAGCACCATAGCAGAACTGCTACTTGGATTCTATGAACATCAGGAAGGGATTATTACCATTGACGGTTATGACATTAGGAAGGTCAGGATATCTGATTTAAGGAACCACATTGGTTTTGTCAGCCAGGATGTTTTCCTTTTCAGCGGGACGATACTCGAGAATATACGTTACGGTTTCATAAGCGCATCTGACGAGCAGGTCATTGAAGTTGCGAAAGCTGCCGATGCACACGACTTCATATGCTCGCTTCCACATGGATACTATACGATTGTGGGGAACAGAGGATTTAAACTTTCCGCAGGACAGAGACAAAGGATTTCAATTGCCAGGGCCTTATTGAAGAATCCGGAAATTTTGATTTTTGATGAGGCTACATCTGCTCTTGACTCAAGTTCGCAAATGATTATACAAAAAACGCTGAATGATTTTTTCAAGGGAAGAAGCCGCCTTATCATTGCACACAGACTATCCACCGTATCAAACTGCGATAGGATATATGTTCTTAATGAGGGCAGGGTGGCCGAATCCGGTACCCATATTGAGCTTCTTGAAAAAAAGTCGCTATATTGGGAGCTCTATTCGAAAGAAGCAGGTATTGCTTAATGGTATTGCTTAATAGTGATTATCCAAAATATTCATTGACAAATGTAGGTCAAAACTATATAATAATAGCAAATGTTGGTTACGGAGGTAATATATGAATGATGATATATCGATAACAGATTCGGAATGGCTGGTTTTAAAAGTACTTTGGGAAAATTCACCTCAAACGCTGCCGCAAATTGCCGAGAAACTTTCGTATACCGGCTGGAGCATAAGTACGATCCAGACTTTCCTGGCACGTCTTGTAAAAAAATCCGCCGTATCCACAAAAAAACAGGGTAAAGGGTTTTTATACTATCCGGCCGTAAAGGAGGAGGATTGCCAGTTAGTGCAGGCCAGGCGCTTTATCGACCGCGTATATGACGGCTCACTGAGCAGCATGGTAATGGGTGTGCTGAAAAGCGGGAGTCTTACCCGGGAAGAGTTTGAACGCTTAAAGAAACTGGTGGAAGACTTTGAAAGGAGTAAAAAGCAATGATTGCGGACATATTCTACATAATGCTGTTTATAAGCTGCGTCAGCGCGATATCGTGGCTTATGCTCCTGTTTGTGCGGCAAGTCGGGAATATCAGGCTCCCCCATGCGTTTTACGTAATATTGATGCTGTTACTTGTGATTCCGGTCAAGTATCCGGGACTTAAACTGATTGATCCTGAAAACGATTTTATGCCGGGAGTCGGGATTGCTGCGAGGATATGGATTGCCGGCATGATTGCTTATGCCGTGTTCATGATCTTAAAAATGCTGATTCTTAAATTATCTGTGCGGAAGTTTACCCGTTGCACTGACCCGGATATACTGGCATTGCTCGATGTCTGCGCAAAGCAGGCAGGTCTGAAGAAAAGCCCCGTTGTCTATTATGGAACGCTGAACGAGCCTGCATGTGTCGCGACCTGCATACGGCCTGCCGTTGTATTGTCCCAAAAGGTGACTGCAAGGTTAAGCGAGGAAGAGCTGTTCATGGTCCTGCTGCATGAATGTATCCATGTGAAACGGTTTCACTTGCCGTTAAAAAGGTTGTTTACTTTACTTTGCTGCATTCACTGGATGAACCCTGTGATATGGATCGCAAAGCGCGCTTTTTCCTTATCATGTGAAATGGATTGTGACGCGCATGTTATAAAGAGGTTGCCTTCAGGCAGCGAGGCCGGGTATGCACGCATGCTGATGAGACTTATGGAAATGTCCCGCCGTAAGCCTTTGGCCCTGCGGGACTCGGCAGGCATCCTGGCCTACAGGGAAATGAAGCAACGGTTTGAAAAGCTGTTCCTGCCCGCAGCAGGGGTACGCCGAATTAGTGCTGTCATTGCCTGTGTACTGATGCTCATTGTCACAGTGTGGTGTTCGCTTTCCATTTCAAAAGGGACTTTCTACCCATATCCTGCTTATCAAAACAGTAGTATGGAATGGAGTGAGAGATGAATGCCCGTCATTGATATAAATAATGTCACAAAAATATATAAAAACGGTGTGGTTGGCCTGGAGGACGTCACATTTTCCATTGGCCCCGGAGTTTTTGGGCTGCTGGGCCATAATGGAGCCGGAAAAACTACATTGATGCGTATGATCGCGACGATCCTTCGCCCCACTTCCGGTACAATCACCGTTATGGGGCATGATACTGTAAAGGAGGGGGAAGCCGTCCGCCGGAATATTGGATATCTGCCGCAGGAACTGAGCATGTATGCCAATCTGACCGCCCTTGAGTTCGTTTCCTATATGGCTCGCCTCAAAGGTGTAACAAACGCTGAAGAGGCGTTGAACAAGCTGGATGAAGTAGGGATGGCCGAATATAGAAACCGTAAAATCGGGCAGCTTTCCGGCGGAATGAAGCGCCGCGTTGGTATAGCGCAGGCGCTGGTCGGCAACCCGCGGATTGTCATTGTCGATGAACCGACGGCAGGACTCGATCCGGAAGAACGTGTACGTTTTCGCGGAATATTATCACGGTTTGCAGGAAATGACCGGACAGTAATCCTCTCCACACATATCATTGAAGATGTTCATCAGATTTGTAGCCATCTTGCCGTTCTGAGAAAAGGCCGCCTGTTTTTCCAGGGACCTTCCGACTCGCTTCTTGACCGCGTCCGGGGTAAGGTCAAGGTTGTTGAGCTATCTTCCGACAGAGATTTGGCGGATCTCCGGAAACGTGCAGTCGTCATTTCCACCACTTACGGCAGTAAAAGCTTAACAGTCCGTATTATGGATGAAAACGGCCGGTTCCCGCAGGCTCCCGTGCATGAAACACTTGAAGATGCCTATGTTTATTGTATGGGAGGGAACGAGCATGCGTAACATTGCTACTATTTTAAAATACGAAATAAGCATGCAGATAAAAAGCGTCCGGCTCTGGGTTGTATTTGCATTTGCACTTGCAGTTGCCCTGCTGGACAATTTCCCGTCTGAAGCAAACCTGGACCGCCTGGATTTCCTTACCGACCAGGGATATGTAGTCAGCAGGATACTTGCACACGCGGGTGTTCTGATGCTGTTTGGCTTTATGTTCCTTTTGTCCGACCGGATAAGGGGTGACCGAAAAAAAGGGATATCGGAACTGTTTATGGCAAGCCCGTTGAGCAAGAAGCAATATATTTGGGGAAAGGTTCTTGGCAATTATGTGACTGTGCTTTTTACAATGGCGATCTATTTTGCAATTAATGCACTGGTCCAGCTTGTGCACAATCCTGGTCCGTTCAGCCCTGTACCTTATGCAGTTGGCTTTTTTGCAATGGCCGTACCGGCCTGCTTCTTCGTCTCGGCATGTGCCGTAGCACTTCCCGCGGTGATCGATATCCGTATGTTCTATGTACTTTTTTCCATATATTTTTTAATGAATACCGATTTTATATACACAGAAAACGGGATGATCCGGTCATTATACCTGTTTCAAAAGGATATACTGAAACTGGTCTATACGTATAAACAGTTTGAGCAAATCATACCTGCCGGACTGTTATGGAACCTGGCTTTCCTCATATGTTCAGGCATAGGAGCAATCCTGCTTCTGAAATGCAGGAAAAGCATTTGGAGGGAGACGGCGTGAATTCGGAGTTTTCCTATGAGCTGAAGATTGCGGGAAGCAACTTGTTTTTGATCATGCTGACTGTCCTGTCATTATTCATCCTGGCCGCGGTCATTGGCGGCGACCTTGTAGACTGGGATGTATTGGGATTTGAGGTATTATTGCCTTTTTTTGTTGCAATTATGGTGTGCGAATGGGTCAAGACGTTATCTGATCCTTTGATCGACGTAATTGCAGTTCATGCCGGATCATTGTTTAAATGGGTTATTTGCAGATACTTTGCCGTGTTCGGCACTGGCAGCATGCTTTGTATACTTTGCATTTCAGTGTTTTGTTTCCGGATGCTTCAGCCATTGAAATGCTTATTGTATATATCGGCACGTCTTTTTTCCTGTCGACGCTGGGCGTGCTTGTTTCCTTTTTAAGCCGTCAGCCCCATTTACCGGCTGTCGTGTGCGGTATTGCCTGGCTTTTGAGCTTATTACTTCGGGCAGCTTTTATGGAAAACCTGGTCAGGCTTCCGGTAATCGGCTGTTTTTACCCTTTTATACGTTTTGCGGCTCCTGGCAGCTCATTATGGGTTATGAACAAAGCTGTGCTTTTCTTGCTGGGAGCCGGTATGTGGGCGGGGGTTTATTTTGTATGCCGCAAAAGGAAATTAATGCTTTGAAAGCGCAGTTATCCAAAAAAGAAAACTCACAACTGAAAACTGAACCAAAACCGGATCTTGCCCAGGAAGTATTGAAAGGCCCTGCAGGATAAAGCGAGGCGCAGGAAAATCGCGGATAAGCTGCTGGAGTTTTCAAGATCATCTCAATGATCGTCTTTTGCCTTGCGTTTAATCGATACATGGGGCATGCCATGGAAGCCGCTGGCGGGCAAGGTGTTATGACGAGGCTTTCGATTCCTGAAACACCGCTGATGTGAGGATTTTTTCTGTAGCCGAAAAATTCCTTTAAATTAGGTGTTATAATAGTTTCAGAAATTATTTGAACCTTTTTGGCAGATTCGGGGAGATGCAGATGGTTCGGATTCTGGTCGTCGATGATGACAAAAACACGCGGCGGCTGCTGGAGGCGGTCCTCACAGCGGAAAACTACACTGTTTTCACTGCTTCCAACGGCGAAGAAGCGCTTGAGGTAATGGACAGGGAGCACATCGACCTGGTGGTCCTCGACATTATGATGCCGAAAATGGACGGGTACGAATTTACCAGGGTTTTGCGGGAATCGAACAACAACCTGCCCATTTTGATGGTATCCGCCAGGCAATTGCCGGAAGACAGGCACAAGGGCTTTATCGTCGGGACCGACGATTATATCACCAAACCCATCGACGTTGAAGAAATGCTGCTGCGCATCAAGGCTCTCCTTCGTCGCGCGCAGATCGCCACCGAAAAAAAGATCGTCATCGGCGATGTGGTTCTGGATTATGACAGCCTTACGGTCACAAAGAACGGCGATGTCCAGGAATTGCCGCAGAAGGAGTTCATGCTTCTGTTCAAGCTGCTTTCCTATCCCGGGAAGATTTTTACCCGCATACAGCTAATGGACGAGATTTGGGGCAACGACAGCGAATCCGGCTGGGAGACGGTGACCGTCCACATTGCGAGACTGCGGAAGCGTTTCGAGGGATGGGAAGAGTTCGAGATCGTGTCGGTCAGAGGACTCGGGTATAAGGCGGTGAAAAAGGTATGAAGCCTGAACAGAGGAAACAACGCCTGGCATTACATTGCTTTTCTCAGGTGTCGTATTCAGCTTTTTCGTCGTAACGATGATCGTGGTCGGCGGAGTCATAATCTACCTGATCCAGCGGGGGATCCTGGAACCTGTCGGCCAGGGCCGAAGAGGCCATCACCTGATATTCAGGATGATGATAGCAAGCGTAATGATCGGATCGATCCTGTCAGCCGTTGCGAGCCGCATCCCCTTAAGACCGGTCAATGCGATCATCAATGCGATGAACAGGCTTGCTTCCGGCGACTTCAAAACGCGCCTCAGTTTCGGGAAGTATTTGAGCAAGCATCCGACGGCAAAAGAGATCAGCCGCAGTTTCAACAACCTGGCAGAAGAGCTTGAACGGACGGAGATACTCCGTTCCGATTTTATAAACAACTTTTCCCACGAGTTCAAAACTCCCATCGTTTCCATCGCAGGATTTGCCAAACTGCTGAAGCACGGCAACCTGACCGAAGATCAAAAGGCGGAGTACATCGATATAATCGAGGAAGAGTCCATGCGCCTTGCCGCCATGGCGACAAACGTGCTGAACCTGACAAAGGTCGAAAACCAGACGATCCTGACCGGAGTGACGGAGTTCAACATGTCCGAGCAGATAAGGAACTGCTTCCTGCTCCTCGAAAACAAGTGGACCAAAAAGAACATCACACCGGAACTCGATTTCGGCGAACACACCATCCGTGCCAATGAGGAGATGCTGAAGCAGGTGTGGATCAACTTGATAGATAACGCGATCAAATTCGGTGACGAAGGATCCACGGTCCGGGTCACCATTACTGAAACTGAGAAGAACATATTTGTTTCCATATCCGACACAGGTGTCGAGATACCGATGGAACTGAGGGAACGCATCTTCCAGAAGTTTTACCAGGCGGATGAGTCCCATTCCGGCGAAGGCAACGGAGTCGGACTTGCCGTTGTGAAAGAGATCGTCAGACTGCATAACGGGGATGTTACGGTTTCATCAGGAAACCGCAAAACGGTGTTCACGGTGTCGCTGCCGAAATAATCCCGCTGGCTGTATGTTCCTGCTGGTGATTGGGATATTTTTCACCGATAACCGCCGATCCCGTCACTGTTGTCGTAAAACAGGGATTTCCACTTACGGTAAATAACCGCCGTACAGACATATAGGGGAGCGGACATATGCGTATAATATGTCCGTTCCCCTGTTTATTTTCAGTTTATAATAAGACCGTATAATCTGATCAGCAATAAGGCAGAAGGAAGAAGTGGTCATGAGGAATTGGTTCGGCAATCTGAAATACAGGCTGCAGCAGTTTATGTACGGACGCTACGGGTATGATGAACTATCCCGGTTCGTTTCGGTCCTTGGGCTTGTTCTGCTTGTTTTATCTCTTGTACCTTATTTGAGGATCCTGTATTGCTTTGCGCTGATTTTGCTTATCTGGACATGGTACAGGGCGTTTTCCAGAAACGTATACAGGCGGCAGGCGGAAAGGCAGAAATACATGGAACTGAAATACAGGGTCACGCAGAGATTTTCGCTCTGGAGAAACATGTGGCGTGACAGGAAGACGCACAAATATTACAGGTGCCCGTACTGCAAGGCGACAGTGCGTATCAGAAGACCCGGCAGGGGAAAGACGATATCCATCAGTTGCCCCAAATGCGTCCGGGAATTCAGCAAAAAAACCTGACGTACCTCATATGGAAAGCTGTCCGGATGGACCCGGGGAACCCGGTATATAAACAGCTTATGTCCGAGTATTCCGGTGAAAACCGGGCAGACTACCCATATGGCGAAACGGTGGTTGTCCATTCGCCTTTTGGCTTCATAAGCAAACTGATATTGGGCATCATGGCTGCACGAGCATTGTTCTGGTTTCTTCAAATACTGTTCTACGGCTTATTATACAGTCATTGACAGAAAGGGATCTTAGTCATGCGCAAATCCATAGGAATAGACCTGGGCACGACAAACAGCTGTGTTGCGGTGGTGGAAGGCGGCAAACCGGTCATAATCCCCAATGAAAACGGGAACAGGACGACGCCGAGCGTCGTTGCCTTCACGAAGGACGGCGAACGGCTCGTCGGCGACCAGGCGGTACGCCAGGCTGTAATAAACAGCGAGAGGACCATCAGGTCAGTCAAGCGCCACATGGGCACCGGCTGGAAAAAGGAGATCGACGGGAAGCCGTATTCCCCGCAGGAGATCAGCTCAATGATACTGCGCAAGCTGAAGGCCGATGCGGAAGCCTACCTTGGAGAGAAAATAACAGATGCCGTAATCACTGTACCGGCATATTTCAACGATATCCAGAGACAGGCTACAAAGGACGCAGGTAAGATAGCCGGGCTGAATGTGATGCGCATAATCAACGAACCGACAAGTGCTGCGCTTGCCTATGGACTTGACAATGGGACCCCGCAGAAGATCATGGTGTTCGATCTCGGCGGAGGCACATTCGATGTGTCGATCATAGAGATCGGCGAGGGAGTCATCGAAGTCCTGGCAACCAACGGAGACAACCACCTTGGCGGCGATGACTTTGACGAACGGATAATCAGCCATCTTGCCGACGTGATCCAAAAAGAGCACCATGTCGATGTGAGACGCGATTTTGCCGCCCTGCAGCGGGTGAAGGAGGCGGCGGAACAGGCGAAAAAGGAGCTGTCTTTTTCCGAGACCAGCTATATCGCTC
>DAOSCC010000060.1:0-1605 GCA_035361135.1 Clostridiales bacterium
GCAGGACTATGTCACCGGGCACCAGTTCCTCGGATTTTATATGCATCACATGGCCGTTCCTTCTTACCCTGGAATACGGCGATGATAATTTCTGCAACGCCTCGATGGCCTTTTCGGCTTTTCCCTCCTGAACGACCCCGAGAATGGAATTGAGGATCACTACCGCAAGGATAACAGCCGCATCCGCTGTTTCACCGACGACGCCCGAGATTATCGCGGCAGCTATCAGGATAATGACCATCGGATCCTTCAGCTGATCTGCGAATCTCTCAAAGACAGTCTTTTTGCGGCTTTCAGCCAGCTTGTTCCTGCCGTGCCTTTCAAGCAGCAGCGCCGCCTTTTCGGGGCTTATCCCGTTTCTGTCGGTCCCAAGGGACCCCAGTACATCCGACACTTCCTCCAAATAATGCTTCATCATTACTTCCCTCCAATATTGGTTTTCGGTGATCCGGGCATTTGATGGTATTAAATACCATCAAAGCAATTATACCGGTTATGACTTATAATTCGTATACAATACGAAAAGAAAACTTGCAATGTTTCACAAAACATGTCAATTCGTACTGCCATAGTTTTTATAGTGCCCCGGAGGATGTCCGAATTCCTTCCTGAAGGAGCGGATGAAGTTGGAATAATCTCCAAAGCCGCACTTCTGGCAGACCTCGGTGACCATGAGACCGTCCTTCAGAAGCACCCTGGCTGTTATCAGGCGTTTCTTGCGGATGTACTGGTAGATGGTATAGCCGGTGTGCTTTTTGAATTCCCTCAAAAGGTGATACTTACTGGTGTAGAACCTGCCGGCCAGCGATTCGAGGGACAGGTCCTCCTGCAGGTTTTCGTTGATATAGCTGATCACGCTGCTGACTTTCTCGTCGTACACGACGTCCAGTTCTATATCTTCGTCCTGGCTGTCGAGGAAAGCGCGGTTCAGGTAAACCAGGAGTTCCGTGAGATATGCCTTCTTCAGTGCGCCGTTCCCGTACCCTTCGCTGAAAACTGCATTCTGCAGGCATGTCATCGCGTTTTTTATCATGATGTAATATTCGGTCCGCGGCCGCAGCAGGTTATAATTCCTCATGGCGGAACGCTCGAAGCACATGGTAAGGTCAGTGTCCCCTCCCAGGGTCCTGATGAAGTCGGGGTCGATCCACAGAACACAGCGTTCGTATACCTTTCCCGGCTTCACGAACGTTTTGTGGATCTCCCTGTTATTTATCAGGATGATATCGCCGGGTTTCAGCCTGTAGGATTTGCCCTCGACTATATACGTCACGTCGCCCGAAATAAAGGAAAACACCTCATAGAAGAGGTGGTTGTGGTATTCCACCTCGACCGGGTGTTCATCCTTGTAGTGGTAAAACTCGAAATCCCTGCTTATCATGTGCTGCCGGCTGGTAAATTCCTGCCTGACTGGCTTCATAGCATCATCCTCGATCCGATGATACTTAATTATATACTAATATACTAAAGCAATTTTTGCATGCAATCAACCGATCAGCATTTTTTATTGCATTTACATGCATCAGGCAGTCTCTATCTTGCTTGCCTCCTGCAGGCTGAGTTTCTCTATGGCCCATTCGCGCATCTTGTACTTGAGGATCTTTC
>DAOSCC010000060.1:1615-11231 GCA_035361135.1 Clostridiales bacterium
GCGTTCATCGGGAACGAGTCGACGAATTCCACATAGCGCGGGGTCTTGTGTTTCGCCATGTGTGTGCGGCAGTACTCCTGCAGTTCCTCGGCGGTCATCGTGACCCCTTCCTTCAGTATGACACAGGCCATTATCTCTTCACCGTACTGCTTGTCAGGCACTCCTATGACCTGTACGTCGCTGACCTTCGGGTGGGTATAGATAAAGTCCTCGATCTCCTTCGGATAAATGTTTTCACCGCCCCTGATGATCATATCCTTGATGCGGCCGGTGATCTTGAAATATCCGTGCTCATCCATCCTCGCCATGTCGCCCGTATGCAGCCAGCCGTCCTCGTCGATAACTGCTGCGGTCGCCTCGGGCATCTTGTAGTATCCCTTCATGACGTTATAGCCGCGGACAACGAATTCACCGTCGGTATTAGGAGGCAGATCCTTATTGGTCGCGGGATCGACTATTTTGCACTCGATCCCTGGCAGTGCCCTGCCCACGGTGTTGACGCGGATCTCGATGGGATCGTCCACGCGGCTCTGTGTGCAGCCCGGTGATGCCTCGGTCTGTCCGTAGACGATCGTTATCTCCTTCATGTTCATTTTATCCACAACGTCCTGCATCACTTTGATAGGACACGGGCTCCCCGCCATTATTCCCGTCCTCATGTGTGAGAAGTCCGTTTTTGCGAAATCCTCATGCTCCATCATGGCGATGAACATTGTCGGAACGCCGTGCACGGCCGTTATCTTTTCCCTGTTTATGGCATCGAGCGACACCCTCGGAGAGAAGTACGGGATCGGACACATCGTCGTGCCGTGCGTCATGGCGGCAGTCATCGCCAGCACCATGCCGAAGCAGTGGAACATTGGCACCTGTATCAGCAGCCTGTCAGCCGTGGAGAAATCCATGCAGTCCCCTATGCATTTGCCGTTATTCACAACGTTATAGTGCGTGAGCATGACGCCTTTCGGAAATCCCGTCGTTCCGGACGTGTACTGCATGTTGCATACATCGTGTTTGTGTATGGAAGCGGCACGGCGGAACACTTCCTCAACAGGCACCTTCTCCGCAAGCGCCAGCGCCTCTTCCCATGTAAGACAGCCTTTCACTCTCGATTCTATCGTTATGATATTGCGCAGGAACGGCAGCCTCTTTATATGGAGCGGCTTTCCGGGCTCCGAGGTCTCGAGTTCGGGACACAGTTCCTTAATGATCTCCACGTAATTCGAATCCTTGTAACCGTCTATCATGACAAGTGTATGGGTGTCGGACTGGCGCAGCAGATACTCAGTTTCGTATATTTTGTACGCAGTATTGACCGTAACGAGCACCGCCCCGATCTTGACCGTCGCCCAGAATGTAATGAACCACTGGGGCACATTGGTCGCCCAGATGGCCACATGGTCGCCTGGCTTGACTCCAAGGGCGATGAGGGATCTTGCAAATGTATCCACATCATCCCTGAACTCTTTATATGTCCTGGTATAGTCATGTGTCGTATAACGGAAAGCATACTGGTCAGGGAACTCTGCCACGACACGGTCGAGCACCTGCGGGAATGTCAGGTCGATGAGCACGTCCTTTTCCCATATATACTGGCCGGTCTTGGCGTTATTGTAGTACAGGCGTCCTTTTGACGTGTCTTTTTCGATATAGGAGTTCATATAGTTCACAAAATGCGGGAACACGACGCCGGCGTCACTGAGATCGCTTGCCCACCTTTTGACCCATTCCAGGGATATATATCCTTCGTAGTTCACAGAATGCAATGCCATCATGAAATCATCCATCGGGAGGTCCCCTTCGCCCATCATCCTGTAGGAGACCTTTCCGTCCTGCATGACGGAGTCCTTGACATGCACGTATTTTATATATGCGCCAAGGTTCTTCACCGTGGTGTCTGCCGATTCGCCTGCGTAACGGTAAGGATGATGCACGTCCCAGAGCGCGCCGACGTTATCGCTTGCGGCACTTGCCAAAAGCTCGCTCAGGCGCTTCGTATCTGCATATACGCCGTTAGTCTCGATCAGCAGGGTAACTCCCTTTTCCTCGGCGATGGGTATAAGGCGCCTGAGTGCCGCGAGAACTGCTCCATCGTCCACTTCGCCTTCCGGCTGGGGCTCAAGATCCGCCAGTATACGCACATAGGGCGTGCCAAGTTTATTCGCAAGTTCGATATACTGCACTATCTCATTGTGGTTCTGTTCTGCCTTATCCGCAAACTTCAGGCAGCAGCCCGAAGAAAGGCACGGGATCTCAATACGCAGTTCCTTCAGCTTTTTGATGGTGTTTGGAAGTTCATTCTCGGTAAATGGCTTTGCCCTGACCGCAAATATGTCCTTTCCGAGGCCCCTGATCTCGATGCCGTCAAATCCAAGGTCCTTGGCCATTGAATAAATGTCGGGCCAGTCAAAATCGGGACATCCCAGTGTTGAAAATGCAATCTTCATCTCAATCTCCTCCCAGATCAAATAAAATCATTGCAAATGAGCATTTTGCCAGGTTCGGCCGGCATCAGCCGGCAAAATAAAAAGCTTCCGTCTCCGACATTCCTGCCAGAGACGAAAGCTCAGCTTCCGCGGTACCACTCTGATTGGTATGGATATACCCACTCTAAGGCATCGATCGTTCAACGAGTAATGCCCTCCCGTTGTAACGGCGGGAAGCCCGGTCGCACCTACTTGCCACGGGACGGCGTTTCCTGCTTCGCCATGTTTGTCTGCCCCGCTTACGGCTTTCAGCTGACTGCTCGGAGGTGAGTCCACGATCCGCCCCGTGTGCTGTTTCACACCGGCCAACAGCTCTCTTGAACACAGCCGGACGGCATGTTTTCCCCGTCATTGCATTTGATCTTTTTTTGTATGCTACCAGAAACCCGTTGTTTTGTCAATATGTATCAAGGCTGTCGGGTGTACCAGGCTGCCGACAGGTTTCGCATATTTGCTGAAAACCGGTATTTATTTCTCCATACGGGACATTATAAGGAAATGGATGAAATGATCGGCAACATATTGTATCGGAGGAAGCGGCATGCAGCGAAAACCCGTACTTCTTATAGCGTTCTACAACAAAAAGGCTCTCGGGGTAAGGTACCTGGAAAGGTCGCTGGCCAGGGCAGGCCACAGGCCGGTCGTACTGTTCCTGAAGGATTTCAGCAGCAGGATGCCCCGACCTGTGAACGACAGGGAACTTATGCTGCTCAGGAACCTGGTTTCGGAACTGGATCCGGGTCTGATCGGGCTGAGCGTCATGTCATCGCTGTACCTTGAACAGGTCATGGCAGTCAGCAGGTTCCTCCGCCATGAATTCCGCATCCCGCAGGTATGGGGCGGAGTATATGCATCGATGTTCCCGGAAAAATGCCTGGTATACGCAGACTTCGTATTGCGCGGCGAATGCGAGGAAGCCATCGTCGAGCTTGCTGACGCCGTGCTTGGGAACCGGGACTTTCATCATATAAAGAATCTTGCGTACAAAACCCCTTCCGGCGGAAACGGCGCGACAGCAGTGATCAACGAACTTCGTCCGCTGTGCGGAGACCTGGACAGGCTTGGATATCCCGTGTTCAGCAACGAAAACAAATACTTTATCGACAATGGCCGTATCATATCCGGCGATCCTGCGCTGGACTCGGTCAGCTATGAACTGTCCGCTTCAAGGGGATGTCCGTTCGTATGTTCATTCTGCTCATCTGCAAACATTAAGAGGATGTATGCGGGCAAAGGCAGGTTCGTGCGGTTCAGGAGCCCGACGAACATTATAGCCGAACTCGGGGAAGCGCTGGAAAATATAAAACGGCTGAAAGTCATTCATTTCTGGGATGAGATATTCCCCGACGACAGGGAATGGATCGATGATTTCGCCACACAGTACAAATCGCATATAGGCCTGCCATTTGTGATATGGGTACACCCGCTGAAAACAGAGGAATACACCATATCGAAACTCGTGGATGCAGGCCTGTATAAAGCGGTCATGGGAATACAGAGCGGATCGCAGCGCATCAGGAACGATATATTCCACCGCCGCGAGACCAGGGAAGACATACTGAAGGCATCGGGAATACTTGCCGGATGCGGGGTACGACAGATCACATACGATTTCATACTTCGCCACCCTTTTGAGAATGAAGAGGATATAAGGCAGACATACGAACTGTGTACCGAACTGGAACGGCCGTTCGAACTGCAGCTTCACGGCCTGGGCTTCCTGCCGGGGACCGATATAACCGGGATAGCGGAAAAGTACGGAATAGACGCACCATTATCGGAATCCGGTCCCGGCATCCCGATGAAAACGGTGTACAGGGATTACTGGGGCCGAAAGAGCAGCGATCCTGCAATAAATTTCTGGTATTCGCTCATATATATGAGCCAGTTCGGTCCTGGCCTCCGTATGGCCAAATACCTGAGCAAAGCCCGTAAGGCACGCATTGTCATGAAAATGGCGATGGTACTGTCAACTCTGCTTCGCCCCGCCGCAGGCGCAAGGAGCCTGTATAAAAAGGCCCGGATGCTTGCAGTTGCATACATCAGGAAGTTCAGCGCCGCCAGGGCGGAAAGGCAGGCTGTTGGATGCCACGAGGGCAAATGATGTCCGGCGGTGGAGCGATCCATGAAAACTCGTTTCGTCCGTATCTCATTCATAATACTTGCGGCGGCCGCTGGCCTGGTGATCCTGCTGATACTGTCCATGGCTGCTGTGGAGCCGATGGCGCATATATATCCTGATTACCCGATGGTCGACCTTGAGCCTGTCCTGCAAAAAGACACGTTCAATGAAGAGGATTACAGGCTGCTGTATCTGCAGACAGGCCTGGGTAAACCTGCCGTGGATGAGATCATGGAACGGTACAGCGACTGGAGGGAGCGGCTGCTGCGCTTCCAGCGCGGCTTCTTCAGCAGCATCGATTTCATTTGTGAAAAAAACAGCCCTGTATCAAGGGAAGAAGCCATCATCGATGAAAACGGCAATTATGCGCACGGAACGGATCTTGCTCCTGTCCACGACGGTTACATACTTGTGACAAAATCATCACATACTTACGGCTGGCGGAACGGGCATGCGGCGCTGGTGGTAGACGCACGGAACGGAAAAACACTGGAGTCGGTGGTTCTGGGGCAGAACTCTGCCATACAGGGCATAGAGAAATGGACGGTCTATCCCAACTTTATGCTTCTAAGGCCAAAAGGCGCCACATACGAGGAAATGCAGGAGGTCGCACAGACAGCGCTGGAACTTCTCCACGACATACCCTATGATCTGACGGTCGGCATATTCAGCCCCAAGTCCGCGGCCAGGGATAAGATAAAAGGGACCCACTGCTCCCATCTGATCTGGCAGGCATACATGTACCACAGTTATGACCTCGACAGCGACGGAGGGATGCTTGTCACTCCGAAGGACATTGCCAACAGTCCGAAACTTGAGATCGTACAGGTCTATGGAGTCGACCCGCGCGAAATATGGCCGTAACGCCCAGGCCTGACCATGGTGGCATGTCTGTCCGCCGGTCCCTGCTGCTATATTGTTACTTTACATAACAACTGTGGTATAGTAATTATTGATAATCGCTTGAATCGTGCCAGGAAAAGCGCTTGGGCACATATTATACAACAATAATGTAAAGCCAGGTGTATAAAAATGCAAGACATGCACGACGTGATCATAATAGGCGGCGGTCCGGCAGGCTATACGGCAGCGCTCTACAGCGCCCGGGCGGGTCTTGACACGCTCGTACTCGAGAAGCTGGCTCCCGGAGGCCAGATGGCAACGACGCTGTCGATGGAAAACTACCCGGGGTTCGAGGAACCGATCAGCGGGCCGGACCTGGCATTGAGGATGGAAAACCAGGCAAGGAAATTCGGCGCTGTCGTGGAATATGACACGGTTACGGAAGTCATCCCGGACAACGGTTTAAAGACTGTAAAAACCCTTAAGAACACTTACCGGTGTAAGGCCGTGATATTATGCATGGGCGCCGCGCCAAGGAAACTTGGTATCCCGAAGGAAGACTTGCTGAGGGGTTCGGGCGTTTCATACTGTGCAGTATGCGACGGCGCACTTTTCAAAGGGAGGCCGGTCGCAGTCGTCGGAGGCGGCGATACCGCAGCAGAAAATGCGCTCTACCTTTCCAGGTTCTGCCCGAAGGTATGGCTCATACACAGGAGGGACAGGCTGCGCGCCTCAAAGGTACTGCAGAAAGAACTGTTCAGCAACAAAAATATAGAGTTCATATGGAACGCCGTGGTCGAAGAACTCCGCGGGCAATCCAGCCTCGAAGGCATAACGGTAAGGGATCTGAAAACCGGCATCACAAGGGTGCTTGACGCGGAAGGCCTGTTCATATCGATAGGGGTGACTCCCAGTACTTCTCTTGTCCAGGGGAAAGTGGCCATAGATGACGGCGGTTATATCATCACTGATGAAGGCATGCGGACAAGTGTGCCTGGTGTGTTTGCTGCAGGCGATATCCGGAGCAAAGTCCTCAGGCAGGTCATCACCGCAGCATCCGACGGCGCCGTGGCGGCCCATTCGGCAGAGCAGTACATCAATGATACCTTCTCCAAATAAAGATCATCGGAATGGCAGAAGCCTGCATCATGCCGTCGATCGCATGTCAATGCAGGCTTTTGCGCGTCTTTGCTCACGTCCCGGTACCTCAACCTGGTCCCGGGGCTGCACAGCCATGGTTATTTCTTCCCGCCATCATCCCGGCAAGTTTCTCAGCCACAGGTATATCGGCGGGAAGCAGCTCGTATCCGGACAGTTCATCAGCATCGACCCACCTGTAATCGTCATGGACACTGAGATGCATTTCCCCGCCCGTTACTTCGGCGAAATACGCGAGCAGGCGTATCGTACCCTGCGGATACTCATATATGCTTTCACAGAAAAAGTCCTTTACAGCAACTTCTATGCCAAATTCCTCGAAGAGTTCCCTTTTCAGGCATTCCTCGGCAGTCTCGTACTGTTCGAGCTTTCCCCCGGGGAACTCCCATCCGCCCGCCATGTTTTCACCAGGCGCTCTCCTGGCGATAAAGACCTTATTTTCGCTGTTCAGAATTATCGCAGCGGTGACATCCTTCATTTTCCGCATATCTGTCTCCTGAATATATCTATTGAGTTGCCCCCTGGTTTGCAAATCTGATTTTTTGCTGAAATTGCAACGATTGGTCGAAAAATACTATAAATAGTATATAGCATATTCAAGTATCTGTCACTCAGGCTTTGTCTATTCTCCTGCCTGCAGGATGCCGTGGCGGGAACGGGCATTTACTGTCGGTTCGACAGTCTTACGGCTGCAGGACATAGATCCGGCCATCTTATTAAAAGAAAGCAGATTGACGAATATACGCGCATAATTTAATATATAACTGTACAGGAGTCGCCTATGAACGCAAAGTACAGGGAAAGCCTGAAAAGACTTGGCATATTCGTTCTGGTCGTCATATCTGTAGTGGGAGGAGTCTTCCTCGCTGTCAGGCTGGCGTTTTTTCTCCTGCCTTTCCTTATTGCTTTCGCCCTGTCATCACTGATGGAGCCACTGATCAGGGTACTTGACAGGAAACTGCATATCAAAAGGAAAATATCGGCTCCGATTATACTCCTGCTGCTGATGATGGGGATAATAATAACCCTGGTCGTACTCGGGATCCTGAGGCTGGTCGAGGAGATAAGAGGGCTTATCGCTGCTGCTCCCGCATTTTTCTCAAACATGTACGCAGAGATCGTCGAGTTGATCAAAAAGAGTGCCGAGCATATCGACTGGGTACCTGTGGAGATCACGGACAACCTGGGAACCATCATAGCCAATCTTTCCAATACTGTCACCAATTTTGGCAAGACACTCGTGAAAGGCGCCTATACGACCGCATTGTCGCTTCCTGAAGTGATCATATTTACCATAGTGACTATACTTGCGACTTATTTCATGGCAAAAGACCGTCATGTGATTGCTGCCGTACTCAGGCGCCATTTGCCCGAAACCTGGGTGGACCGCATCCTGTCCATCAAGAATGACCTGTTCATGGCGATATTCGGCTATCTGAGAGCAGCGCTCATCATAATGGTGATAACTTTTACAGAACTCCTCATCGGCCTTACCATCATCGGCGTCAAATACACGCTGCTTCTTGCATTCCTGATCGCTGTCATAGACGCGCTTCCGATCCTTGGCACCGGAAGCGTCCTTATACCGTGGTCGCTGTATTCCTTCATCACCGGCGATATCAGGATGGGTGTTTCAGTCATCGTGCTTTACCTGGTCATACTGGTCGTCCGCCAGTTCGTGGAACCGAAGGTGGTGGGCCAGCAGATCGGCGTACATCCGCTGCTCACGCTTCTTGCGATGTACACAGGCCTTAAGCTGATAGGGTTCATAGGTATGATACTAGGTCCGATAGCCTTTATCCTCATCCGCAACATCCTCGTGACGATTTACAGGAACAAGCCCATCAAGGACATAATACATTTCGAATTTACCGAGTCGGACGCCGATACCGACGGCTCCGGCCGCGATATGCATATCAGCGGGACTGCTGATCCGACTCCGGGTGTGCATGGCGATCCGGACGGACATGACAATTGAGACATAAAAGCCATGCAGTGCGAAGCTGTCACCGGTCCAGCCGGAACAGGCACAGGTGAGCCTGCAGCCGAAAGAGGCGTCACAAGCGAAGATCCTTAAGCGATTCGCAGATCGATGCGCATATATTTTACCCTTTGGAAAAAACTATTGACGGAGGTGTAAAATATATGACGACTATCAGTTTAACGACGAAGGAAAGGATGCTTCTCGAGGATCAGAAAAGCCACGAGGAGATATGCATCGAAAAGTACAGCAAATATGCACAACTTGCTTCAGATCCGCAGCTCAAGAACATCTTCATCAATAATGGAAAAATCGAACAGGAACATCTGGATACGCTGAACCAACTGCTCAAAGGACAGGTACCTTCGATGGGACAGCAGGGCGGCAGCCAGCAGAGCGGTACGGGCATGCAGAACAATGCCGGCGGGCAGCAGATGCAGCAAAACGCCCAATCGTCCCAGCAGGCCAGCCAGGCATCCGGCGTGGTATCGGACGAGAGCCTTTGCAACGATATGCTTATGACCGAGAAATATGTATCCGGCACATATGACACCGCCATTTTCGAATTTAAGGACACACAGGTACGGGATATCCTCAATCATATCCAGAAGGAGGAACAGAAGCACGGGGAAGCGATTTTCAAATACATGCAAAGCAAGGGCATGTATAAGCCGAAATGAAGGTCTCATGGGCATAGCGCCCCTCAGTGGAGTATCGAACTGAGTGAAGAACTGATCTATATGGACATATGTAAAGGCCTGTCCTGATAACATGAGCCGGTTCGCTCCCTCCGCTTTGCTGCAGGAAAAAACATCCCCTCCGCTGAGGAAGGGGATGTTTTTATATCGGTTATCAAGCAACTATATACGATCGCGGATATGTCCGGTCCGAAAACAGACCGCCGGTCATCAGCCAAACAGTGAGATCGTTGCGAACAAACCTGCCGTAAGGGACGATACGAGCGAAACAACTGTGATCTGCGTATTTATGGACGGACCTGCGGTATCCTTGAAAGGATCGCCTACCGTG
>DAOSCC010000061.1:0-11210 GCA_035361135.1 Clostridiales bacterium
GTTGGATACGGCCATCTTGTACCATCTGTCTCCGAACGCTCCCACGGAGAACACGGCGGCACGTCTGACGGTACAGGAACGTATCGCTCCTTCCATCAGGCCGCTTCCGGATGACGTCGAAAGCAGGATCATGTTTTTGGTGTACATCAGTTTCTGGAGCTTTTCAGTTATGCTCCTTTGGAGTGCCGAAGCTTCCTTCGTCCTGTGGCCTATCATCGGGGTGGCCATTTTTTGGAGAACGTCATCCCTGACTTCCACAGGTCCGGGTATGAAGAGTTTCTTGTGCATATCCATTCCTCCGCATTATAAAATAAAAAGTCAAATCTTTGATAAGACCTGACCTCCATGCATGCATACATCATGCACTCGTTAAGCTCTGTCCTTTTGCCTGAGAGTTTAGCTTTTCAGCCTTGCCCCTTCGGCGCCGTCATGGTCTCTCCAGAGATCCGTCCAGACAAGGTCGCTGCCGCTTCCTCGCCATTCATCCGGGATATTTAATTTTGCTGCTCTACCGGCTGTCCCGCCCCAGGATGTCTCGCTAAAAAAGATAGCTATATTATAAAATCTATATACAATCATTGTCAAGGAATTATCAAAAATTTACTGTGGTACTGGGACGGTTTCATGACGCAGCAAAGTGAGGTCTGTTTTGTCTGACCCTGTTATGTCAAAAAGTTGAGAACTGTCCCCCATCAAAGAGCCGTTACCTTGACCCGGGACAAGAGTGGGACACGGGAACCGTCTGCGTATCTTGTCCGCCTTTTCATTCATCAGCAAGTATATTATACTTAAATAGGCTGTGCATTGACGCACTGCTCAAAGAAATCATCATTTGATGCAGGATTTTTCTGCCTATTTTTGGTTCAGGAGCATATATGCCATTCAAACTTACAAGGCCAAATAATCAGGACGAGCCGGCAAAGGCCGGTATGCAGGACAAACCGACGATTACCGTGTCGGTCCGTGAACTGCTCGAATTCGCCATGCAGTCAGGCGACCTCCGCACCGCGTCATATTCCCCTTCAAGGGCTGCCGAAGGCACCAGGGGCCATGCAGAGATCAGAGCAATTATAAAACAGATGTTGTCCGATGATGCCATATATGAAACCGAGGTCCCGATAACTTTCCGGTTGGAGGGCGACAACCTGGTACTTGAGATAACAGGCAGGATAGACGGGCTTTTGAAGGATGCAGCCGGTGACACTGTCCATGAGATCAAAACAACGATGCTTCCGCTTGAGCAGATAGAACATGACCACGACCCTCAGCATTGGGCGCAGGTAAAATGTTATGCTTATATGTACGCCCGTATGCATGGTCTGGACCGTATAGCCATAATGCTGACCTACTACCAGTTGGATGAAAAACAGGAGAAATCCTTTACAGACATTTATGATATCGATTCCCTGGAATCATTTTTCATGCCGTTGGCCGGAGACTATATGGCCTGGCAGGAAAAGATGAACAACTGGGCTATCGTAAGGGACCGCTCCATACATCAGTTGGATTTCCCCTATCCGGAACGCCGTAAAGGCCAGCAGGAACTAATGGACGACGTATATGACACGATCGGGGTCAGGGGACTGCTTTTCGCGCAGGCGCCCACCGGGACAGGGAAAACCGTAGCCGTTCTCTTTCCGTCAGTCAAGGCATTGGGCGACAGACTGGTATCAAAGATCTTCTATCTTACCGCAAAAACCACAACAAGAAGCCTTGCCGAGAAGTCTTTGGAAGATATGCGCAAAAAGGGGCTCCGTATAAAGTCGATAACAATAACGGCAAAAGAAAAGGTGTGCTTTAATGGTACACATTTCTGCAACCCGGAGATCTGCATGTATAAAGAGGATTATTACGGGAAGATAAAAAAGGCTCTCGAGGATGCATTGCAGGAAGACGCGCTTGACCGGACCGTTATAGAGAAATATGCCTCAAAATACTCCATATGTCCCTTCGAACTGACGCTGGACCTTTCGCTTTTATGCGATGTGATCATATGTGACTACAATTATCTCTATGACCCTAGGGTCAAATTGTCCAGGTACTTTTCAAAACGCGGGAATTACTGCTTTCTTGTGGATGAAGCCCACAACCTGGTCGACAGGGCCAGGGACATGTACTCGGCGGAGATATCCAGGCGCTCGTATTTCAGGCTGAAAAAGCAGGCAAAGGAAGAGTTGCCGGAAATATATGACGCGCTTGACAGAATGCACAAGTGTTTTCTTGATATTTCAAAGGCACTGGCTGAAGACAGCGGCGATCAAAAGAAAGGCTTTTATCTCGTGGAGAGGGCATATCCCGATGAGCTCTGCAGGCCGATCGAGCGCTTCACAGGCTTAGTCGGAGACTTGCTGCCGAGGATCCTGGCAGTATCGTTCATGGATCAGCTCCTTGAAGTCTACTTCGACAGCCTTCATTTTTTGAGGATTTCAGAATTGTACGATGAAAGGTATGTGACGTGTTATGATAAGTCGGCGACAGATTTCAAAATAAAGCTGTTTTGCGTGGACCCGTCAAAACTGCTTCGCGATGCCATGAACAAAGGACGGGCATCCATACTGTTCTCGGCGACCCTCTCCCCCATCGGGTACTTCACATCGATGCTCGGCGGCGGGGATGACGCCCGTGTAACGGTTATACCTTCGCCTTTCCCCAGGGAAAACCTCTGCGTTTATATCGATGATTCCATATCGACGAAGTACAAAACAAGAATGTTTTCTTACGACAGGATCGCGGAAACGATACTGGAAACCGTATCCGCCAGGACAGGCAACTATATGGCATTCTTTCCTTCCTTTGAATATCTCAACGAGGTCTATTACAGGTTCATGGGCATAAGCCGCGGCATCCGCTCGCTATGCCAGACTCCCGGGATGTCTGAGGCCGCAAGGCAGGAGTTCCTGGATGAGTTTGAAAAAACAGGAGAAACAAGCCTCGTAGGATTCGCAGTGATGGGCGGCGTCTTCAGCGAGGGCATCGATTTGGCCGGAGACAGGCTTTCCGGAGCGATCATTGTCGGTGTAGGGCTTCCACAGATATGCAATGAAAGGAATATCATCCGGGCACACTTTGACGAGCGGTCGGGGAACGGGTTTGAATATGCATATATATATCCGGGCATAAACCGGGTGCTGCAGGCTGCGGGACGCGTGATACGGACAGAGGACGACATGGGCGTCGTTATATTGCTGGACGAACGCTTTTCGCACTACAACTACAGGGAACTGCTTCCGCCGGAGTGGACCCCTATCCAGAAAATGTCGGACGGTATCCTGCTCACGGATGTTTTGCAGGACTTCTGGGGTTGAGCGCCCACCGGCGGCACTAAAGCACGGGAACGGTCCTCCTGCCTCAGGCAAGAGAACCGTCCAATGTCCGTAAAGATCATCTTTTAAATAAAGCCGCGCATCAGGTCTTCGAACGTGTCGCGCCTGCGGATCAGCCTGGGACTGCCGTCAAGGCCTATAAGCACTTCCGCCGGCCTAAGGCGGTTGTTGTAGTTGGACGACATGGAATAACCATACGCTCCGGCATCCATTACGCCGATGATATCCCCTTCGGCTGCTTCCGGCAGTTCCCTGTCGTTGGCTATTATGTCGCCGCTTTCGCAGATATTCCCCACAACGGTCGCCTTCCGGACCGTGTCTGTCTTTAGTACAGCGTCGTTCCGGTAAAACTCGATATCGTGGTGAGAATCGTACATGGCAGGACGGATCAGCACGTTGAAGCCGACATCCGTTCCTATATACGTTTTGCTGCCGTTCTGCTTCACTGCATGCACCGTGCCCAGCAGGACGCCGCATTCCGCGACGACGTATCGGCCCGGTTCTATCTTCAGCCTGACCCTCTTCCCATAGTTCGCCGTCCAGTCCTCCATCAACTGTGAGAGCCCGCGGCCCATTTCCTCAAGATCCAGCCTCTGCTGCCCTTCCTGCTTGCGGTATGGGATGCCGAATCCGCCGCCCATGTCTATGAATTCGAGATCCTCAAAATTGGAAGCAATGTTCAGCAGGGCTCTTGCGGCCTGCAGATAGCTTGACGGCTCCATGAACAGCGAGCCAATGTGCTGGTTTATCCCAGCGAGGCTGAGCCTGTATTCCTTCAGTATTGCTTTCACTTCGTCCATCATTTCCAGGTTGATGCCGAACTTGGTGTTTTCGCCGCCTGTGACCACTTTTGCATGATGGCCCGCTCCTACGCCCGGATTGAAGCGGACTGCGACCTTTCCTCCCGGATTGAGCCTTCCGTACTGTCTCAACTGGGACAGCGAGTCACAGCTTACCAGGACGCCTTTGTCGATGGCATACTGCATTTCTTCGGCAGAAACATTGTTGGCCACGAACAATATCTCATCCGGCCTGTATCCTGCAGCCAGCAGGACATGTATCTCTCCGGGCGACATGGCGTCCGCGTGGAGCCCTTCATCCCGGATTATTTTCAGCAGTTCCAGGTTCGAATTGGCCTTTATCGAGTAGTTGGATCTGTAGTTGGAATACGAGACGAGTCCGGCCAACTCACGGCACCTTTGCCTGAGTATCGACTCATTGTAGACATACAGCGGACTGCCGTATTCCCTGATCAGTTCGGACGGTTTGCTGCTGCCATAGAAATTTGTCTGTTCGGTAAAGTATACCTTCATGCCGTTTCCCCCATCTACTTTAGTATATATTATGTCGACACATGTTTTTGTTATATTGTCCTGTATGTGTCTTTTATATCGTTTCTGATCATCGTTAAGGGTGTGTTGGCTCTGTCCCGTTTATCCGAATGGCCTTCCGTCCCTGAGGAAGTTAATGATGCATATGATCAGCAATGTCAGCAGCAGTATCGTACTGAATGTATAGAACAGCATGCCCGCAACGGATTTTTTCTTTTTCCCTGCCATAGAACTGACACCTGGCCCCCTCTTTTTGACTGCCAGCCGATCCTGCCATGTGATATTCACTGATGTAACTGTTTCCGGCGCCTGCTGTCAATGTTCCTGATCCTGCTGCTCTCTCTCTTTCAGCTTTTGGAGCGCCCAGTTCCTTGTCAGCACCGACCTTGGGTGCAGCGGCTGCCCTTTTTTCAAAACATGCCTTATGGTGCTGTTTATCCCCGCCACAATGGCTTTCTCGAGGCTTTCTTCCGCCGCTTTCCTTATTTCATCGACGCCTTCGAAGTCCCTGCCGGGTTCGATATAGTCCGCGATGAAAACGATGCTGCTTATGTCGTCCATCCCCGGCCTGCCCAGCGTATGGTCGGCTACCGCGGCAAGTATCTGCGGATCATCCACGCCGAACAGTTCCCTTGCCATGTGGGCGCCGATCTCTCCATGCAGCAGTTTCGGCTGCGATCTCGATATTTCATCGACAATGATACCATACTTCTCACATATCGGTAAAACGGCATCTTTATCCAGGTCCTTGGCACAGTCGTGGATAAGTCCGGCGACCGCAGCCTTGTCAACATCGGCGCCGTATTTTTCCGCCAGCCGGATGCACGTTTCCATCGTGTTTATCGAGTGCCTGAACCTGTGCGGTGTGAGCATATGCTGCATCTTTTTCATCATTTCATCCAGATTGAGCATCTTCCATGTTACCCTCTTGTGTCAGTAGCGTTTTAGTACCATCTTCAATGTATACAGGCTTCTGTATAAGTCCTGGCATATATCAGCCCCTGTACAGACCCTTTTCATATATATACCGTTCGACGGACCCGGGAACAAGGTATTTTATGGACCGCCCCTTCCTGCACCTTTCGCGTATATCCGTGGAGGAGATATCTACCAGGTGTGACGGGACAGGATGTATCCTGGCGCCTTTTCCCGTGGAAATCCGATGTATCGCTTCATTGAAGCCGGCTTCATCATAGCCCGGGCGCAGTACCGCTATGAACTCACAGAGCCGGAATACTTTCTCGTATTCCCTCCATGTAACCAGCTCATGAACTACGTCCGCGCCTACGATGAAATATATGGCGGTTTCCTCACCGTAATCCTCCCTGAGTTCCTGCAAAGTGTTTATAGTATACGTCAGGCCGTTCCTGTCTATCTCTATGCGCGAGGCCTCAAAATAAGGGTTGGAACTGACGGCAAGCCTCACCATCTCGAAGCGGTGCTCCGCATCTGCCACCTCACAGCCCGGCTTGTGCGGCGGCTGCCCCGAAGGGATGAACAGTACCTTGTCCAGGCCTGCCTTTTCGCGGACATCTTCTGCGATTATAAGGTGGCCGTTGTGGATCGGGTTGAACGTCCCGCCCATTATGCCGATCCTTTGTGGTTTCCGGTCCGGTGCCCCGGGCTTGCATTGCGTCCCGGTACTATATCTTGCCCCGGTCTTATATTGCGTGCCGGACATGTATTCGGTTTTGCCAGTCCCGTTCCTGTTTTCCATAACCATTTCCTTACGATCGATCAGGGAATATGCAACTGCCGTACAGCCATGATTGCAGCATTTGTCATACAGCGGCACGAACTGCTGTGATAATCCTTTAGTTGCCATCCATGTACGCTGCAACAGATTTTTCCTGTATTACTTCTTAATACCGATATCTCTTCGGTAATGCATGCCTTCGAACTTGATCTTTCCGACCGCGGCATACGCTTTTGCGCGCGCATCGTCGATGGTGTCCGCCACGGCCGTGACTCCAAGGACTCTGCCGCCCGCCGTATAATACTTACCCGCTTCCAGCTTCGTTCCCGCATGGAAAACTATCACCGACGGATCTTTCTCAGCTTCATCTATACCCGTGATTTCCAGTCCGGTCTCATATTTGCCCGGATATCCGCCGGAAGCCAGTATCACACAGACAGCGGACCTGTTCTCCCATTCGATGTTTATCTCTGACAGCCTTTCATCGATGATCGCTTCGAATATGTCAATAATATCTGTCTTAAGATGCGGCAGGACCACCTGGGTCTCAGGATCGCCGAACCTTGCGTTGTATTCGAGCACCTTCGGCCCGTCTGCCGTGAGGATCAGGCCGAAATACAGCACGCCCTTGAACCTGCGGCCTTCTTTTCTCATCGCTTCTATTGTGGGCATGAATATGTTTTTCATGCAGTAATCGTTGATTTCGGCAGTATAAAGCCTGCTTGGCGAGAATGTGCCCATGCCGCCCGTGTTAGGCCCCATATCGTTGTCCATGGCACGTTTGTGGTCCTGGGAACTGACCATCGGGACCAGCGTCTCGCCGTCAGTGAAAGCGAGGATCGAAACCTCGGTGCCGACCAGGAACTCCTCTATGACGACCCTGTTGCCTGCACTTCCGAATATCCTGTCGGACATGATGCTGCGTACTGCCTTTTCAGCTTCATCGTAATTGCCCGCTATGATCACGCCTTTCCCCAGCGCAAGCCCGTCAGCCTTCACGACCGTTGGGTAACTGCATGTCCTGAGGTATTCAAGAGCGTTATCGGCATTATCGAACACCTCGTATGCGGCGGTAGGGATGCCGTATTTCTTCATGAGGTTCTTTGAGAACACCTTGCTGCTCTCGATCTCGGCAGCAGCCTTTACAGGCCCGAATGCACGGATGCCCGCATTTTCCAGGGCGTCGACCATGCCCGCCGCAAGAGGATCGTCCGGCGCCACGACTACGAGATCTATCCCTTCGCTTTTGGCAAAGCTGGTGATGCCTTCAATATCCATTGCCTTTATTGGTACACACTGCGCCAGCGACGCAATGCCTCCGTTGCCCGGCGCACAGTAGAGCTTGCTCACTTTCGGGCTCTGTGATATTTTCCATGCGATGGCGTGTTCACGGCCGCCTCCGCCAACGATAAGTACCTTCATCTTTCCACTCCCCGTCTGAACGATTTCATCGCACACTTACGCAAATGCCCTGAGATCCATTTACAGGGGACCGTTGCCTTGTCTGGAAGCCGAGAACTGTCCCTTCTGTTCAAAAGGTGAGAACTGTCCCCGTATCTCAGCTCAGTGTTTGAAGTGGCGTATGCCGGTGAATACCATTGCGATGCCGTACTTGTTGCATGCGTCGATGGATTCCTGGTCCCTGATGGAGCCGCCGGGCTGTATTATGGCTGTGATGCCGGCCTCATGAGCCGCTTCGACGCAGTCGGAGAACGGGAAGAATGCGTCGGAGGCCATGACGGAACCCGGTGTCTTGTCCTTTCCGTAATAGTCGATTGCTATGCGTAATGCCGTGACCCTGTTGGTCTGGCCCGGTCCTACGCCTATGGTCTGTTTGTTCTTTGCCAGCACGATCGCGTTGGACTTGGTGTGCTTGACTACCTTCATTGCAAAGGCCAGGTCTTCCATCTGCTGGTCGGTGGGCTTTGTACCGGTGACGCATTTCAGGTTTTCAGGGTCAATGAGGATGCTGTCGCAATCCTGCACGAGCAGTCCGCCCGAGACCTTCTTCATGTCATATGTCCCTGCCGGCTGTTTTGCCATGATGTCTTCGATCTGCAGCAGCCTGAGGTTTTTCTTCGTCCCGAGTATCTCAATGGCTTCCGGGCTGAATGAAGGCGCGATTATTATTTCATAGAATATTTTCTTTATTTCTTCCGCGGTCCTTGCATCGACTTCCCTGTTCAACGCCACGATCCCGCCGAAGGCTGATACGGGATCGGCTTCGAATGCCCTGACATATGCATCGAATATGTCGGCGCCGCTGGCCACACCGCATGGATTGGCATGCTTTGTAACTACCACCGTGGGCTCGTCGAACTCTTTCAGAAGCTCAAGCGCTCCGTTGGCGTCATTTATATTATTGAAGGAAAGTTCCTTGCCGTGGAGCTGCTTCGCACCGGTAAGGCAGCCTTTGCCGGATCCGACTTCTTTATAAAAGACAGCATTCTGGTGAGGGTTTTCCCCGTATCTCATATCCTGTACTTTTTCGAATGTCAGCGTCAATGTTTTGGGGAACGACACATCTCCCAGTTTGCTCCTGAGATACGCGGCAATGAGTGTGTCGTAATGGCTGGTGTGCTCGAATACCTTGTATGCCAGCCTGAACTTGGTCTCCCTGGAAACGTCCCCGGTCGCCTCGATCTCTTCGATCACTTTGGGATAATCCGCGGGATCCACAACGACGACTACATCCTGGTAGTTCTTCGCTGCGGATCTCAGCATTGTGGGACCGCCTATGTCAATGTTCTCGATGGCTTCTTCCAGCCTGACGCCTTCCTTGTGGATCGTCTGCTTGAAAGGATAAAGGTTGATGACCACCATATCTATAGTGTCTATACCAAGTTCCTCCAACTGCTTCATGTGGTCTGCGTTGTCACGTATAGCCAGGATCCCGGCATGCACTTTCGGATGCAGCGTCTTTACCCTGCCGTCGAGGCATTCCGGAAATCCGGTGATCTCAGAGATACCAATGACTTTGATGCCCGCATCTGCAAGAGTTTTGTATGTTCCTCCTGTCGATATTATCTCAACCCCGCGCCCGGCAAGGGCCTGAGCCAGCTCAACAACGCCGGTTTTGTCGGATACGCTGATCAATGCACGTTTAATCATTCCGTTTCCCTTCCTTTATATATAATAATATAACTTTACTAACACATGTACAGGACATGGATCTTTGTCCACATACATTGCCATGGCAATGATGTACGGGTAACATTATCCCTTGCTATATGATCCTGACCTTCCTGCCCTCGACAACGAGCCGGCCTTCCTTGAACAGCTTTATCGCTTCCGGCAGCAGTTCCCACTCCGCCTGCTGCATGACTCTCAGCTGCAGCGATTCCGGTGTGTCGTCATCCATTACTTCAACGGCTTTTTGCAGTATTATTGGCCCGCTGTCGTATTCATAGTCTACAAAATGGACCGTGGCACCCGTGACCCTGACACCGTACTCGAGGGCTTTCTGGTGCGGTATTATCCCATAATAGCCTTTACCGCAGAATGACGGGATCAGCGACGGGTGGACGTTGATGATCCTGTTCCGGTATGTTTCGACGAAAGTTCTGCCCAGCATCGACAGGAAACCTGCGAGAACTACCAGGTCCACATCGTATTTCCGGAAATGTTCTATCAGCGCCCTGTCGTACTCTTCTTCCGAAGCGAAACTCTTTTTCGAAATGCATACAGCGGGGATATCGTTGTTTTTTGCCCGCTCCAGCGCATATGCGTTCTGCCTGCTGGAAACGACGGTGACAATTGTGCAGTCTTCAAGATATCCGCTCTTGATTTTGTCTATGATCGCCTGCAGGTTGGTACCGCCGCCGGATACCATCACTCCGAGCTTAAACATATTCAGAACCAGCCTTTCCTTTATCCAGGGATCCGGATAATGGATCCAAAATCTGCTCTTCCAGCGGTTCTTCCGCTGTTACATCAGTTCTCCTGTCAGCACCCGTTCCTTTTATCCATTGGAATTTGCCGGGCCTTCTCCGTCCGCACCGCATTCGGGTCTGTTTTCATTCGATCCGCCTTCTGTGCTGTCTTCGACCTTTCCGCATACAGTGACTGCTTTCCCTGGTTCGCACAGTTCCACTCCTTTTTCTCCCCTGATGATCTCGCCTATGATATAGGCATTTTCTCCGATCGAATTGAGATATGCGACTGCGCCGTCTGCTTCGTCCGGGTCCACCGCAAGCACCATTCCTATGCCCATGTTGAACGTGTTGTAGATGCTTTCCACCGTGATCTTGCCTATTTCCTGGAGCAACGTGAATATCGGCTGCACGGGCCATGTGCCTATATCTATCCTTGCCCGCAGCCCGTCCGGGATCATCCTGGGTATGTTCTCAATAAATCCGCCGCCGGTAATGTTTGCAATGCCTTTTATATTGTACTTTCCCTTTACAGCGAGTATTGACTTGACATAGATCCTGGTAGGTTTCAGGAGTTCCTCGCCAAGGGTCGAATTGAGCAGCCCGACATATTCGCTCAGTTTTTCCTTGTTGGGGTTGAGAAGCTTTCTGACCAGCGAATAACCGTTGCTGTGCAGGCCGGAAGATGCAAGGCCTACCAGCTTGTCCCCTTCCCTTATGTCTCTTCCGTCGATTATTTTTCTCTTATCCACTATGCCGACTGCAAAACCGGCCAGGTCATATTCATCCTCCGGGTAAAATCCGGGCATCTCTGCGGTCTCTCCGCCTATGAGGGCGCATCCCGCCATTACGCAGCCGTCAGCCACACCTTTTACGATCTGTGCGATCTTTTCAGGCTTGTTTTTGCCGCAGGCTATGTAATCGAGGAAAAACAGCGGCTCAGCCCCTCCGCATACGATATCGTTGACGCACATGGCTACAGCGTCTA
>DAOSCC010000062.1:0-11170 GCA_035361135.1 Clostridiales bacterium
TTTGGGAGGGCGGCCTGTCTTACATTGGAGTTGCTTCGCTAACATCTGCTGGCCAGCTCATTTGCTCCAATGAGGGCGCAGGTCACTCGCCGTCCATGGCTCGGGACCAGCGCCGGCAGCGTCCGTGCTGCCGGTTTTTGTACCTGGTGCCTCATTCGAGCTGCATGACCCGGCCGCATCTGTAGCACTTGCATACCATCAATGGCTGTATCGGCTGCCCCCTTGTAACACTGGGCCGGATCTGTCTTCAGCGTAACCCGGACTTCATCCGGAAGGATGACCGGCTGAGCCATCGCTGGACGACGTATAGTTCCATATGTGTATTGGCAACACTTACTTGTAACAGGAGGTGGTTGCCATGGCTGAAAAAGCCAAACATCAGCAGGATTTCGAAAAAACACTGAGACTTTACCTTAAACAGGCCAGGGAAAAGCTTAACGGGGATCTGGCCGGTACCAGGGAGGCCATAAGGCTCATTGCCGCTGACAAGACCAGGAGTTTTATTGAAATGACGGACAGGGGCCTCAGCAAGGAAGAAAGGGAACTGCTGAAGTCCCTGATCATGACCAGTATGCGCCAGTCTTTCTGCTACGGATACGGCATCGGAAAATTTGAGGGCAATACCAACGAGCGAGTATACCTTTAACTGCAATACCGCAAAAAAGCATAAAAAAGACGGCTCAAGAGGGCAATAAAGATTAAAAAATAATATTGACACTCCGTTGAATGTGCTGATACAATATTATACAATCATCTTTCAGACCGGATAAAAAGCAATGAAGGAAAAAAGGCAGGTCTGACTGCGCAAGAGAGCCGGTGGGTGGTGCGAACCGGCGCATAGGACCGTGCGTATAGCTCATTCCGGAGCTTCTTCGCTGAACCCTGAAATCTACAGGATCCAGGCGGACGACGTTGACCACGTTACAGTCAAGTACTCAAAGTACTACTGAGGGTAAGCATTTGCTTATCGAATCAGGGTGGTACCACGTTGGATGTTCCCTTCGTCCCTGCAGCGATGCAGCGACGAGGGTTTTTTTATACAGCGGCATAGCGGAGGGAAATAGATGAAAATGACAGGTGCAGAAGCTATCATAAAGGCTTTGGAAACCGAAAATGTCGATACCATTTTCGGCTATCCCGGTGCTGCCATCTCCCCGTTTTATGACGCATTGCTGGACAGCAATATAAAGCACATACTTACACGCAACGAACAGGGAGCGGCACATGCAGCCAACGGCTATGCCAGGGTTACGGGCAGGGTCGGAGTCTGCGTGGCGACCTCAGGGCCCGGTGCGACGAACCTTATCACCGGTATCGCCAACTCATATATGGACAGCGTTCCGATAGTTGCGATCACCGGCCAGGTAAGGAGCGACATGATCGGAACGGATGCATTCCAGGAGGCTGACATAACCGGGGCGACCGCTCCTTTCAGCAAGCATAACTACCTTGTAAAAAAAGCCGAGGAACTGCCCAGAATAATAAAGGAAGCATTCCATATAGCATCGACGGGCAGGCAGGGACCTGTTGTCATTGATATACCCGTCGACATACAGAACGCCGTTATAGATTTCAGTTATCCGGAAAACATAGAGATCTTAGGGTACAAACCAACCATAAAAGGCCATCCGGGACAGATAAGGAAGACGGCTTCGGCGCTCCATGCGGCAAAAAGGCCTGTCATATGTGCCGGAGGAGGCCTGATCACTGCCGATGCCTCGGGCGAGATGCTTGAACTGGCAGAGAGGCGGAACATACCCGTAGTTACGACGTTGATGGGGATTGGATCCATACCGTCGGACCATCCTCTCTATTTCGGCATGGTAGGCTCCCATGGGAGCCCTACGGCCAATTATGTACTGCACCATGCCGATCTCGTTATGATACTCGGGGCAAGGGTCGGCGACAGGGCGATCGGCGCTGCAAGCGCACTGGAGAAAAAGGCAAAGATCATCCATATCGACATAGATCCTGCCGAGATAGGCAAAAACATCGATGTCGCAGTGCCGGTGGTAGGAGACCTGAAGCAAGTCCTGACGGCATTGCTCGAGCTTGTCGAAGAAGGCGGGAGCACTGAGTGGCTTGAAACGGCAGCTGAAGTGAGACGCAAAAACGGAAAACGGCCGGAACAGGAAGCATGCGGGAAAAAGACGGAGAAAGACGCCGGTACGGACGGAAAGATGGCTGAGGACGGACAGGTTGCGCCGGATACCGGTTACGTGAACCCGAAATACCTGCTGTCGATACTTTCGGATTACTTACCGGAGGATGCCATAGTGACGACCGAGGTCGGACAGAACCAGATCTGGGCTGCCAATAACTATAAAGTGAAAAAGCCCAGGACATTCATCACTTCAGGCGGGCTTGGGACCATGGGATACGGTCTTCCCTCGGCCGTCGGGGCAAAAGTCGGAAGGCCTGGTTCCACCGTGGCTGTCATCAGCGGGGACGGGAGTTTCCAGATGTCGATGCAGGAACTCGGCACTATGAAACAGTATGGCATCGATGTGAAGATCGTCCTGTTCAACAACCGCCGTTTGGGCATGGTGAGGGAACTCCAGCTGACAAGGCACGGAGGGCGGTATTCGCAGGTGTTCCTCGACAGCAATCCGGATTTTGTGGCGTTGGCTGCGGCTTACGGCTTCAGGGGCGAGAGGATATCATCGGATGCACAGGTCCGGGAAGCGCTGGAAAGGATGACCGCCTGTTCCGGACCGTATATCCTGGAATGCATGGTGGACCCGATGGAGCCGACCCTGTGAAGACGGCGGAAAGACTGGCGGGAATATTGCCTTGCCCATGCAGACTTGGCAGTATATGCTGCTGAATACTGGCATCGGGATCAGCGTAGATCGTGTATGGCAGAGAGAACTGAGCACAGTGATAAGAACTTTTCAGGACAGAAATAAAAAGTATCGTGTTTCATGATCATTGAATATCGGGCGTCATGCCTGGCACGAAAGGGGTAGGGATTATGGCCAAACACATATTGTCGGTGCTGGTGGAAAACCATGCCGGTGTACTGTCGAGAGTGGCCGGACTGTTCAGCAGAAGGGGGTTCAACATCGACAGCCTTGCGGTCGGCATAACTGAAAACCCTGAAGTCTCAAGGATGACCATAGTGGTGGACGGAGACGAACATACGGTAGAACAGGTAAGCAAGCAGCTTAACAAGCTGATAGATGTGATCAAGATAAAAAGGCTGGACAAACATGAATCGATTTCCCGCGAACTTGCGCTGATCAAGGTTTCAGCCAATGCTGCGACCAGGAGCGAGATAGTCCAGCTGGTGGAAATATTCAGGGCAAAGATAGTGGACGTGTCAAAGTCCACGCTCACTATCGAGGCGTCCGGAAGTGAAGATAAGGTAGCGGCGCTGGAGGATCTGCTCAAACCGTTCGGCATCAAGGAAGTTGTCAGGACAGGTGTTATTGCCATCGAAAGAGGCAATCGGATAATAAAAATCACAAATAACGAGGAGAGTGATTCGAATGGCTAAAATGTATTATGACAGCGACTGCAGTCTCGGTCTTCTTAAGGGCAAGACGGTAGCAGTTATCGGATATGGAAGCCAGGGGCACGCGCATGCCCAGAATTTGAAAGACAGTGGGATCAATGTAGTCGTAGGGCTTGCCCCGGGATCTGCCAGGAGGAAGCAGGCTGAGGAAGACGGCCTTACGGTCATGGATACCGCCGAAGCGGCAAAGGCCGGAGACCTCATAATGATCCTTACTCCTGACCAGACACAGGCGGAGATCTATTCCAGGGATATCGAGCCCAACCTGAAGGACGGAGACATACTTGCGTTCGCGCACGGGTTCAACATCCATTTCAACCAGATCAAGCCTCCGGAATATGTCGATGTCATAATGATCGCACCCAAGGGGCCCGGCCACACTGTCAGGAGCCAGTACCTTGAAGGCCGCGGCGTTCCGGCGCTTATAGCCGTCCACCAGGATGCGTCGGGGAAAGCAAAGGACTATGCGCTGGCTTATGCAGCAGGAATAGGTGCCGGAAGGGCAGGCATCCTGGAGACTACCTTCAGGGAAGAGACGGAGACCGACCTGTTCGGAGAGCAGGCGGTACTGTGCGGCGGAGTCACGGAACTGATGAAGGCCGGATTCGAAACACTCGTGGAAGCAGGTTACCAGCCGGAGATCGCATATTTTGAGTGCATCCATGAAATGAAGCTGATCGTCGATCTCATCAACCAGGGCGGATTCTCATACATGAGGTACTCCATCAGCGATACCGCGGAATACGGTGACTATGTGACCGGCAAGAGGATAATTACCGAGGAGACCAGGAAGGAAATGAAGAAGGTCCTCAGCGAGATACAGAGCGGTGAGTTCGCATCGAAATGGATCACCGAGAACAAGGCCGGCGGAAGGGCGCAGTTCCTTGCTACCAGGGCGCGGGAATCCGAGCACCAGCTTGAGAAGGTAGGACGCGAACTCAGGAAGATGATGAGCTGGCTGAAGAAATAAAGAAGAGAAAAGGCGTCGCGGATGAACGCCGGATACTTATGGTAGAGAAATATGATATGGGATTAGTATGGTATTAAGGAGGTTATCACATGTCAGCAAGGATCAGGATATTCGATACGACACTGAGAGACGGGGAACAGACTCCGGGAGTCAGTCTGAATATACAGGAGAAGCTTGAGATCGCACGGCAGCTTGCAAAGCTTGGCGTGGACATAATCGAAGCGGGCTTTGCCATTTCGTCGCCCGGCGATTTCATGGCGGTAAAGACAGTTGCGGAAAACGTAAAGGGACCCGTCATCGCAAGCCTCAGCAGGGCCGTCGAAAAGGACATAGACAGGGCATGGGAAGCACTGCAGAATGCGGAAAACCCGCGTATACACACATTTATAGCCACATCGGACATCCATATGAAATACAAGCTGAAGATGACCGAGGAAGAGGTGCTCGAACGGGCAGCAGCAATGGTCAGATATGCCAAGAAATATTGCAGCGATGTGGAGTTCTCGGCAGAAGACGCCAGCAGGACCAGGACGGAATTCCTCTACAGGGTGCTCGAAGAAGTCATCAAGGCAGGGGCTACCGTCGTGAACATACCGGACACGGTCGGCTATGCGATGCCTGATGAATTCGGCAGACTTATAAAAGGCATAAAGGAAAATGTCAGAGGGATCGAAAAAGTAGATATAAGCGTACATTGCCACAATGACCTTGGCCTGGCGGTGGCGAACTCGCTGTCGGCTGTCATGAACGGCGCCACCCAGGTGGAGTGCACCATCAACGGAATGGGCGAACGTGCCGGAAATGCCTCGATGGAAGAGATAATAATGGGCATCCAGACCAGGAAGGATTTCTACAGCGGAATGCAGCACAACATTGATACGAGGCAGATATACAGGACCAGCAAGCTTGTGAGCAAACTGACGGGTGTGAACCTGCAGCCGCACAAGGCCATAGTCGGCAAAAACGCATTCGCCCATGAATCCGGCATACACCAGCACGGAGTTCTGGCTGAAAGATCCACGTATGAGATAATGACTCCCGAATCCATTGGCCTTTCCAAAAACAGGATAGTCCTGGGGAAACTCTCGGGGAGGCATGCATTTGAAGAGCGACTTAAGGAGATGGGGTATAACCTGCCGCCTGAAGAGGTAACAAAGGCATTTGAAAAATTCAAGGAGCTTGCTGACAAGAAGAAGCATGTAACGGACAGGGATATAGAAGCCCTGATTGGCGAGAAAGTGTCGGAGGTCGAAGAGGTCTACAAGCTTGACAGCTTCCAGATCAACAGCGGTAACAGGGTCATTGCGACGGCAACCGTGAGCCTGTTTAAAAACGGCGAGCTCATGACGGAAGCGGCGACCGGCGACGGACCGATAAACGCGGCATTCAAAGCTATCGAGAGATCAGTGGGGTTCGAAGTGCACCTGGAGGATTACAGCCTCAAAGGCGTTACTGAAGGCGCGGATGCCCTCGGCGAGGCCACTGTCAGGGTAATGAAGGACAACAGGATATATGTCGGACGCGGCGTGAGCACGGACGTTATAGAAGCCAGCGTCAAGGCATATATCAATGCGATCAACAGGATAATACACGACCATGGCAAGGAGACCTCCGGCGGAAGGGAGACAATATGAAAAAGGTAGTTGTGCTTGATTCCACATTGAGAGACGGTGCCCAGGCGCTGGGCATCTCGTTTACGGTCGAAGACAAGCTGAAAATCGTCAGGCAGCTTGACAAGCTTGGCGTTGCGTATATAGAAGCGGGAAACCCGGGATCCAATCCCAAGGACCTTGAGTTCTTTGAACGTGGCTCAAGGCTGAAGCTGAAAAACTCAAAGCTGATAGCGTTCGGCAGCACAAGAAGAGTAGGGATACCCGTGGATGAGGATGCAAATGTGAGATCGCTGCTGAAAGCCGGCACCGATGCGGTGGTCATATTCGGCAAATCTTGGGATTTCCAGGTTACCGAGATCCTCAAGACCACCTTCGATGAGAACCTGAGGATGATAACCGACACTGTGAGCTATTTCAGGAAGCTGGGCAAAGAAGTCGTATATGATGCTGAACACTTTTTCGACGGGTACTTTTCCAATCCCGAATATGCGATGGAAACGCTGAAAGCTGCCGCCGAAGCAGGTGCGGACTGTCTGTGCCTGTGTGACACCAAGGGCGGATGCCTGCCGATGGATGTCTATGAAATAACCAAAAAAGTCGTGGAACAATTTGACGTACCGATAGGCATCCATACACACAACGATATGGGTATGGCGGTGGCCAGCACCATAATGGCAGTGCAGGCGGGAGCGACACAGATACAGGGGACGATAAACGGATTCGGCGAAAGGTGCGGAAATGCGAACTTGTGTACAATAATCCCGACATTACAGCTTAAGATGGGGTATGAATGCATACCCAGGGAAAGCATGCATGAAATCACGCCGGTGGCCAGGGCTGTCAGCGAGATAGCTAACGTAGTGCATGATGAAAGGGCCCCATATGTCGGGAGATCCGCATTTGCCCACAAAGCGGGCATGCATGCTGATGCCGTTGTGAAAAACACGTTCGCATATGAACTCCTTGACCCGGCCGAAGTAGGGAACCGAAGGACCTTCCTCATGTCGGAGGTAGCAGGCAGGAGTGCGGTACTGAACCTGATCCAGAAGGTCGATCCCTCAATCACGAAGGATTCGCCGGAGACCCGGCAGATACTGGACAGGCTGAAGGAAATGGAACACCAGGGATACCAGTATGAAGGTGCTGAAAGCTCTTTCGAACTCATAATCAGAAAGATGCTTGGAAAGTATAAGCCGTTCTTCGAACTGAAAGATTTCAAAGTGATAGTCACCGAACCTGCAAAACGCGGGGAATGGAATTCATCGGCGATGATCAAGGTCAAGGTCGGGGACCAGGAGGAGATAACCGCAGCGGAAGGCATAGGTCCCGTCAATGCTCTCGACAACGCAGTCAGAAAAGCGCTGTCCCGGTTCTATCCGGTCATAAACAGGATGAAACTGACGGACTACAAGGTCAGGGTGCTCGACTCCGAGTCGGCTACGGCAGCAAAAGTCAGGGTCCTGATAGAGTCCACTGACGGCAACGAGGTGTGGACCACCATCGGAGTATCCACCGACATAATAGAAGCAAGCTGGAAGGCGCTTGCCGATTCGATCGAATACAAGCTCGGCAACGGGCATACGGCAGAATAAAGCAGGCCTTACATGAAAGGCGGCAGTGATGACTCTCAAAGGAAAGATAATAATTGACGGTAAAATAGCAAGAGAAGGCGCATCATATGACAATGACAGTGCTCACAGCTTCAGGGACAAGCTTGAGAACTGTCTTGTCGATTTGTGCGCAGATCTTGAGATACCCGTTCCGTTATGGCTGAAAAAGAATACGCGGGAACTTGCCGTGTTCAGAAAAACATTCTTCTCATCCGAACAGTTCATTGAAAAAGTGTGGTTTGATAAATTCGAGATAGTACTGTCAGCCGAGGAGTAAGCTTTCTTTTTCTCCAGTCTGTTTTGCAAGCCGGCATACCGGTCTTTTCTTTTATTGCATTTTGTAAATACTTGTTGTTATAATGTACATGAAGCAGTTTGGATTGTAATTACTTAGCGTTTCGAATGAGGTGCGTAATGCATACATGCAGAAATACTGATTTACGTCCGACTGGCATTGATACTGACAGCATAAGTGTTTCCAATGAATGGATACCGATCATTCTCTGCTCTGCCGTCAATATTGCATTGCTCACACTCCTGCTCAGCACGTATACAAATAAGCAACTCCAACTGAGTTTATTCGGTTTGACCATAGATTATTACATATTCGGCGGTTTTGCCGTCCAGGCGCAGGTCCTCGTCAATACCTACCTTTCAATAAAGACGATGAAGAAAGGGTTTATAGCAGTAGTTTTGCTGAATATACTCGGCATCTGCTTTGCGGGCATCGGCAGTGTCATCATGTCAGGACAGATGGCAGCATTGCCCGGGGTCGTGACATATTTCAGTTCCACAGTGATCTCGACAGTGCTCTATTATTACAAAAAAGGCCTTCGTGACAATATACAGAGGCTTACCGAGCAGAGGGACGAGATAACATCGCTGTACCGGGAGATAAGCGCTTCCAAAGAGAAACTGAGCTAGCAGAATGAGCAGCTGAAGTGGTACAACAAAGTCATGAAGGAAAATGAGAAGAAACTTGAGAGGCTGGCTTACTACGATCCTCTCACCGGGCTCCCGAACCGTAAGATGATCATTCAGAAGCTAGATATGCTCATACATTACTCCGAACGGTCTCAGGAAGGCTTCGCGCTGGTCTATATCGATATTGACAATTTCAAGGAAATCAATGACCTGATGGGGCACCACATAGGCGACATGCTCCTCAAAGAGGTAACGAAGCGGTGGAAAGTAAGGCTGAACAAGAAAGATGTTCTCGGCCGCATGGAAGGCGATGAGTTTGCCATCATCATAAGGCGGGAGCTGAGCGATGAAGACCTCCTCAGATATGTGGAGTCTTTCAGGGATGCGATTTCCGATGTTTTCAGCTATGGCATGAAAGAGTTAAGGATAGAGGCGAGCTTCGGCATCTCAGTCTATCCGAAGGACGGGCGCACCACTGAGGACCTTCTGAAACATGCCGGCATGGCACAGGCTTATGTCAAGGCGTCAGGCAAAAAAGGCATAGAATTTTTCCGGCATGAAATGCAGAAGAACATGATCGAGCGGGTCCAACTGGAAGACGGGCTGAAATCCGCGATTTTGAACCGCGAACTGTTCGTGGTCTTCCAGCCGCAATACTCCTGTGAAACGCAGAAGATAAGAGGGTTTGAGGCATTGGTCAGATGGCGCTCGAAAAAGCTTGGCATGGTCAGCCCGGCCACGTTCATACCTATTGCTGAAGAGACGGGCCTGATTATAGATATCGGCGAGTGGATCCTGAGGACGGTCATCAATAAGTTCATAAAGGTGAAAGCGGCCAACAGGGACTATATACTGACCATAAACATTTCCGTCGTGCAGATAATACAGCCCTCTTTTGTTTCGATGGTAAAGAAGATCCTTGATGAAACGGGGTTTGACGGAAGCCGCCTGGAATTCGAGATAACCGAGTCTGTGTTCATTTCATATCCTGAAAAGGTCATCAATACGCTGAAACAGCTAAAGGAGATGGGCATCAGCATCGCCCTCGACGATTTCGGCACCGGCTATGCATCGCTGAAGTATCTCCAGATGCTGCCCATAGATACTTTGAAGATAGACAGGACTTTTGTCAGCGGGATCGGGGAAATGGAATCCGGCAACCAGATCGTCGGCTCAATAATCGCGCTGGCACACAGCCTTGGCATCCTTGTCGTGGCCGAAGGCGTCGAGAACATGGACCAGATGAACTATCTGAAAGAGCAGAAATGCGACTGCGTGCAGGGCTTTTTGCTCAGTATGCCGCTGGAAGGCGACCAGGTAGACCAGCTTATTGCAACGGCTTAGTAATATTGCCTGGCGCAACGCCCGGGCACTTGCTGCAAAGTGATATTACCAAATAGTTACGATTTCAGGAATCCTTCCGATATCTCTGGTTGCAGGATACCGGAAGGATTTTTCGTACACGGGGACGGTTCTCCTGTCTCATAGCTGCAGTCATCAGCTTCCGGTCAAAGTTAAACGGCGCATGCTTTATATTATCTATCCGTTCCGCATATAAATAAACTGGTAATCGCACCTTATCTTATATTTCCTTGGCCCAAGGGGTGTTTCTGTTGACCAGGTTTAAGTTTTTTGCGGTTTATTTTTTTATTGTGCTTATGTTGCTGTCTGCCATACAAATAATCATCGATGCCGGGGAAGAGAAGGCCCGGAATGCTGCCGTACTGGATGAAAAAAGAGAATACACGATATTCATTGAAATAGAAGACAAAACGCTGTATCTCCTCGATGGCAACACATGCGTCAAGGAGTACAGGATCGCGTCCGGAAAATCCGGCTATCCGTCGCCTTTGGGCTGCTGGACCATTATCGAGAAGGGCGACTGGGGCGAGGGTTTCGGAGGAAGATGGCTGGGACTGGATGTGCCATGGGGGAAATATGGCATACACGGGACCAGGGAGAGCGGATCGATAGGTACCGCCGCCAGCCACGGCTGCATCCGGATGTTCAATGATGATGTGGCGGAGTTGTACAGCCTGGTGGAGATAGGCACCGAGGTGGTTATCGTCAACGGCCAGTTCGGGCCGTTCGGGAGGAAATTTGATGAGATAAACCCGGGAGACAGGGGAGCGGATGTTCTCGCAATACAAAGAAGGCTGAAGCAGCTTGGATACTATAACGGTCCGCTGGACGGCATTTATGAGGACGACATGAAAAAGGCGGTCCATCAGTTCCAGCGCGGCACAGGCCTTAAGGCGCAGAACACGATCGACCGGCAGACATGGCTGAACATGGGGTTTCGGGAGTTTGAGTGAATCGCATATTTGTTATTATAATACGTGGGTTGTTATTATT
This sequence comes from Clostridiales bacterium, assembly GCA_035361135.1. Lineage (GTDB taxonomy): Bacteria > Bacillota > Clostridia > Acetivibrionales > DTU013 > DTU013. The sequence goes on from DAOSCC010000062.1 coordinate 10,990, forward strand.
TGACAAGTATAATAACTCACTATATGATAATAAAGGTGATTGCTATATGCGTAAAACTATTGCTTTTTTATTAGCGCTTATCACTCTTTTCTTAACTTCATGTCAGAATTCGAATAATACGGCCGATAATTGCAAAGATGATCCGAATGTTATAAAAAGATATGAAAAAACCGAACTTGGT